>DATNQP010000354.1:0-14103 GCA_036703965.1 Leptolyngbyaceae cyanobacterium | reverse complement strand
AATGACACTGTAAAAAGTACAATGGAGGCAGTCAAGGGTACAGCTGAGGATGTCAATCCGTCTGATAATCAGGACGTCAGGACATCAGATAAGCAGAGGACATACATTTTAGTCCCAGTGGAGAACGAGTGAGTTGTTGAGCGAGTGAGTTGTTGAGTGAACTATTCCTCTATACGTACAGAACACCAGTAGTTCCTGGTGAAGCGCTTGGTTTACTGGCAAAGCTCGGACTCCTATCGCAGAAGAAACCGTCTTTGGTCATCTCGGCAACCACATACAGTTAATATCATTTGGCATTTTCATCTATATCCAGAGCTAGGCGATCGCAAAACAACAGAGCAAGCGATCGCCTGTCCTGCTTGATAAGTGTTAGTGTCCCCAGGCGTTGCGAAAAGCGGGGCATTGCACGGTTTTGCAACGAAAAATTCGGCTAAAAAACGACAGAGGCGTAAACTGAAAAGGTGGTGTTCTGCAAGGGTTAGTCACATTCAGTTTACGCCTTTACTAGAAGAATTTATATTCTTGGAAAGTCCCTAATTACAAGCGATACCACATCTATGGACTTTTGCCCAAACTTTTGTGTTAGGTTGACTGGTATTGGAAGGTGTTACAGATTCTACTTTAAGAATTTTTAGCTTCTCTCTACGCTTAACAATAGCTAAAGCTTTTTGTTCTTTAGGATTAAAGTTAGGTTTTTGTGGTCTATTCTTCCTCAATATCACGCCCTCTCTAACAGTTACAGTTACTATCGACCCTACTGATGGAACAACAGGTGAATCGATAAACTGTGAACCCTTGATTAGAGACTTTCCAACCACTGCTGAATCTGATGCTTTGTTGATATTACCTATAAAAATCCAACCATCAGCAATTGCGTTTGATGTTGTTTTTGGTCTTGGACTTAGACGTTGATTAGATTGTGGAGATTTTGTTGCTACTTGTAGGGATTTAGTCCCTAGATTGGATTGTAGGGATTTTGCTACCAATTGTGGGGATTTAGTCCCTAGATTAGATTGTGATGGTTTTGCTGCTAATTCTGGGGATTTAATTCCTAGATTAGATTGTGGAGGTTTTGCTGCCAATTGTGGGGATTTTGTCCCTAGATTAGATTGTGGGGATTTTGCTGCTACTTGTAGGGATTTTGTTCCTGGATTAGATTGTGGGGGTTTTGTTGCTGATTGTGGGGATTTTATTCCTGGATTAGATTGTGGGGATTTTGTTGCTAATTGTGGGGATTTTGTTCCTGGATTTGATTCTGGGGATTTTGTTTCTAACAGGTTTTGTTTTGGACTAAATGCCAAGGTTACACCCATCAAAGTTATAGTAGCTGCTCCTATAATAATTCCAGCGACTTTTTTTATTTTTTTATTCGGTAATTGAAGTCTTTTTTGCTTAAGCCCTTGAGTCGTTTCTTGTTGATTGCGCTTGTATTCTTCTTGTCTTTGTTGAATATTTTTATACTCAATCGGTTTTCTGTCTATTTCTTTAATATTGTTAGGGTCTTGTGAAGACTTTAACCTTTGACGGGTCTGCTTCTTAACATCCTTACTAAGAGGATGCTCCTGCATTGACCTCCTCAGCTGCACCCCAACCAGCCACTCTTCATTTAGCTTGCTGTTGTGATTATTAGATGGCTTGCTGTTGTGATTATTAGATGGCTTGCTGTTGTGATTATTAGATGGCTTGCTATTGTGATTATTAGATGGCTTGACCTCCTCAGGTATAGCTTTTGCGGCGTCCTCTACACCTATTACAGATGGCTTGACCTCGTCAGGTGTAGCTTTTGCAGCTTCTTCTACAGCTATTACAGATGGCTGGGTCTCCTCAACTGTATCTTGTAGTCCCTTCCCTAGACCGTTTACAGTATGGTTAACAGTCTCAGCTAGACTCTTGGCTGCACCAACTACAGATAGCTTGATTTCCTCAACTGTATCCTTTACTGTAGCCACTACACCGATTACAGAAGGTCTGACCTCCTCAACTGTATCCTTTACTGCATTCCCTACACTGTTTACATTGTAAACAGTGTGGTTAACACCTTCAGCTACACTCTTGGCTGCATCAACTACAGAAGGCTTGATTTCCTCAACTGTATCCTTTACTGTAGCCACTACACCGACTACAGAAGGTCTGACCTCCTCAACTGTATCTTTTACTGCATCCACTACACTGACTACAGAAGGCTTGACCTCCTCAACTGTATCCCTTACTGCATTCCCTACACTGTTTACACCGTTAACAGTGTGGTTAACAGCTTCAGCTACACTCTTGGCTGCACCAACTATAGAAGGCTTGACCTCCTCAACTGTATCCTTTACTGCATCCACTACACCGATTACAGAAGGTCTGACCTCCTCAACTGTATCTTTTACTGCATTTCCTACAGTGTTTACACCATAGTTAACAGCGCCAGCTACAGTATTGGCTGCGTCCACTAGACTATCTACAGTGCGATTAACACGTTGAGCTGTACCTCTACCAACCAAAGCGCCAGCTACTGCGCCCACTACAGCACCAACAACACCTCCAACTCGGTCACCGATTAAACCACCAATGGCTGCTCCAGCTAACCCACCACCTATGCCTGTGTCTGCTCGATAAGCCGTGCGTTGCTCCGTAATTCGGTCAGCCTTTTCCTCAGGCTTATTGATAGGCTCCTTATTATCACTCATAGTAATAGTTTCCTTTATCCCAAGGTGGCATAACGCCCATCCGGAGCAGCTTGTTATTTATGACCAATGTAACGGGTATTTTACCGGGATTTCCGGGCTTAAGAAAGCACGAGCAAAAATCGTGCGAAGCATAGCAACAAGATGTGGAGCAAAGCCTACGGTAGCAATCAAAGGGCATATCGCCACAACCCCCCAACTTCAGGCATCAGCTTAAAACTTTTGGCTTCACCACTGCAACCCTCCCGCAAGTAACTCCGCAGCTGCATAGCTATCCACGGGTTTAGAGAAAAAATATCCCTGTCCGTACTCACATTGGAGCGATCGCAACTGTGCCAACTCCTGGGACGTTTCGGCTCCCTCGGCAATAACATCCATGTCCAACGTGTGAGCTAACGTGATGATTGCCCGAATGATTTCCAAGCTCTCGCCATCATTCGCCATTCGGCTGACAAAGGAGCGGTCAATCTTCAATGTATCAATCGGTAATTGATGTAGACGCGCCAAAGACGAGTAACCCGTACCAAAGTCATCAATTGAGAGCTGAACTCCCAAAGCCTTCAACTGCTTTAGCATGGCTGTTCCAGAAGCGGCATTTTGCATGATCGCGCTTTCTGTAATCTCTAGCTTCAAGTAGCGTCCATCAATACCCGTCTCGCACAAAATTTGGTCAAGCCGCTCAATCAGACCTAGCTGCGCCAGCTGCACGCTAGATAAATTCACACTCATTGTCAATGGTTCCTCAGTGGCAAATAGCCGTTGCCAAATCCTCAGCTGCTCACAAGCTTCGCGCATTACCCAGCGGTCGATGAGGCTGATCAGGCCAGTTTCCTCGGCTAGGGGGATAAATTCTATGGGTGAGACCATTCCCCGTGTTGGGTGAATCCAGCGCACCAGTGCTTCAAAACCAGTAATTTTGCCAGTTTTCAGAAATACAATCGGCTGGTAGTAAACCTGAAACTGCTGGCGTTCAATCGCCCGTCGCAAGTCAGCTTCCAACTGTAAGCGTGCAACAGCTTGTTCGTGCATGGTGGGGTTGAACACCGCATGACGAGCTTTTCCCAGCATCTTCGCATGATGCATTGCCATGTCAGCAGCCCGCAAACAGTCTTGCGATCGCTCATAAATGGGTGTGCTTGCCGTATTTGTATTACCGCCCAGAGCAATGCCGATGTTGGTGGTAGAGAACACCTCACGTCCATCCAGGTCAAAGGGTATGATCAACTTCTGATGGATACGCTCAGCCATGCTGGTGGCATCGTTGATGCTTTGAATATCTCTTAGGAGAATCGCAAACTCATCTGACCCCAGACGTGCGAGCATGTCGGTTGAGTGCAGGCACGACTCTAGCCGCCGCGCTGTACCAATCATCAGTTGGTCGGCAACCAGGTGTCCTAGGCTGTACTTAACAATTTCAAAGCCGTCTAGCTGTAGCAACAGAACCGCAAATAAACTTTCGTCACTCCGTTTTGCTCGTTCAATTTGCTCTTCTAAGCGTTCTAAAAACAAAGCGCGGTTGGGTAAGCCGGTGAGCGGCTCATAAAACGCATAGCGCCACAGCTGGGCTTCCGTCTGTTTGCGCTCGGTGATGTCCTGTGTTACAGCCATTCCGGCATAGATTTCTCCAGAACTGTTTGTGACGGGAAGTACCTGCACGAGGTAAACCTGGTCATTGTAGGGTGCTTCAAAGGTGCTGGGAGTTCCAGCTAGTGCCTGACGATAAACTGGCTCTAGCATTTCACTCATGTCCGGCTCCAAGGCTTCCCAAATCGTTTTTCCTTCAAATGACTGGCTGGAAAGCCCACGCGCCGTTATTCCAGTACCCTCGGCAAGGGTGTAGCGCAGGTCTTGGTCAAATAAGAACACGGCACCATTGGGGAAATTCCGAGCCAGGGTGCGATATAGCTCATCCTTTCTTCGCAGCTCCTGCTCTCTTCCCCTACGTTCGGTGATATCTTGCGCCATAGACAGCATTCCGACAACAGTGCCATCTGCCTCCTTGAGGGGTGTGTTGAACCACTCACAGATGATCGTGCGACCATCTTTAGTCATGTTCTCGTTGACGCTGTGTACAGTCATTTCCCCTGCTGTCAGCTGGCGAAAAATTTCCTCTACGTGGGGGCGAACCGCCGGTGGAGTAATCAGCTGACAAGGCTCTTTTCCCAGTACTTCTTCCTTGGTATAGCCAAAAATTTTTTCAGCGGCAGGATTCCAATCGGTCACGAGCGATTGTTTATCACTCACAATGCAGCCGATGGGCATCCGCTCAATTTGTAGCTGGAGGCGCTCTTGTAGCTGTTTGGTTTGTTCATAGAGCTGGGCATTGAGAATCGCCATCGTACAGCGTTCTGCGGTAATTTCCAAGAGGTGAAGTTCGCGATCGCTCTCCTGATGAATGCTGCACCAACCTACATGGAGAACACCCACCAAACTGCCGTGACGCTTCAGCGGCACACCCAACATCGTGCGAATGCCCTTTTGTTTGATGAGTGGATTCACGATCCGTGGGTCAGTCTGAGCGTCTTCAAGGTAAAGGGGCTGCATCGCTGCCGCAATTGTACCAGCAAAGCCTTGACTGATGGGGATCGTAACGCGGGAGCTGGCTTCCTGATCAATGCCTATACTGGCACGGGGACGCAGGTAGTCGTTTTCTTTCAACAAAATCACTGCTGTATCTGCCTGCGTGACTTCCACAACGCGCTTGAGTAGTACATCGAGCAGGTCTTCAAGATTCAACGTACTAATCGCATTGGCGGTTACGGTGCTAAGGGCGGCAAGGTCTTCTCTCTCGCGTTTGAGTTGTTCTAGTAGACGTTCGCGCTCCTGTTCTGCTAATTTCCGGTCATTGATGTCTGTACAGATCCCAAACCACTTAATGATTTCTCCTCTAGCGTCGCGCATTGGTACTGCCCGACCGAGGTGCCAGCGATATTGTCCGTCCGAGGCTCGTTTAAAGCGGTATTCAATTTCGTAACTCTCGCCCGTTGCCACAGCTTGGTTCCAGCAGTCAATACACTTCTGCAAGTCGTCTGGATGCAGCACCGGTTGCCACCCCCAGCCTTGGGTTTGCTCTAGTGTCATGCCAGTGTAATCAAACCAGCGCTGGTTATAGTAATCCAGCCAACCCTCTGGATTTGCCGTCCAGACGATTTGCGGCATGGCATCGGCTAAAGCACGATAACGCTGCTCGCTGGCTTGAGCCAACTCACGAGCCGCTTGTTCGCGGACTAACAATTCATCCTGCAACGCGTTGGCGGCTTCGAGTTGCGCTGTACGTTCGATAACTCGTTGTTCCAGCTGGGCATTCAGGGTTTGAATTTGCTCCTCGGCTTGCTTGCGCTCAGTGATATCAAAAATCGTTGAGCGACTCATTACATAGGAGCCGTTACCATCTTTAAACGCACTTGAGTTCAGGAGTACAGGCAGGATTGTGCCATTTTTGCGAACCATCTGGAACTCCAGGTTTCTTACCCAGCCTTGCTCCTGGAACTGGAGAAAATTTTCTTGAAAGACTTTCAAGCTCTCATCTGTAAGAAGCTCGAAAAACTTCATCTTCGCCACAATTTCATCCCGCTCGTAACCCAACCACTGGAGTTCGGTATCGTTAATGTGAAGGAATGTACCGTCTTTGTCCAGGGAGTGATACCCACAGGGGGAATTATTGTATAGGTCTTGGAGTTGATCGGCATACTTTTGCAGCGCTTCTTCTGCCTGCTTACGCTCATTGATGTGCTCTTGCAATTGGGTATTGGCTCTTGCTAGCTCGGCAGTTCGTTCCTTAACTCGGATTTCCAATTCTTCATGCGCTTTCTGCAACGCCTCCTCTGCCTGCTTGCGCTTAGTGATGTCGTTGAGGGTACCCGAAGTGCCGACGATTGTACCATCGGGAGCTAAGGTTAATTGGGCATCTACCCTAGAGAGTAAGTTTTTTTGCGATCGCCTACTCAACTCCATCCCAGAAGCTTTTCTCCTACCCAGGCATTGATGGCAGATAAATCTGCTGACTCGTTGAAAAAAGCTTGCCGCTGGGGTGCGGCTGTAGCGAGTCTCGCCGTGATTATTTCTGAACTGCTCTTTATCTACCTTCATAGGAATTTTGTAATATGCACAACCTGCTTAAAAAAGCAAGAAGTACACACTGGTAATGCTGTCAGGATATTCAAAATTGCTAGGAATCCCAGAGCCAAGAGAACTACTTGTACAGGAGCTATTCTGGCTTATCTAAACAATACTCACAGTATGGGTCACTTTTAGATTCCTGCTTAAGTCAACTTCACGCTCACTAGTATGGAGGCTGACGCCCCCTATTTGCCAACAATTGTCATGAACTGCATACACCAGCACGCAGGAAAATGTATTACATTTCGCTCCACGAAAGGCATAACTCTCGACTCTTGCATGAAAGCCTCTCGCCTAGTTTCCGATGAAAAGTAAAAAAAACGCCAATACCGAGTGTGATTGCAAGTTACTCTGAGAAACTAGAGGAATTGTAGATGGGTGCGCGTAGCGCAATTCCTCAGTTAGTCTTATCAGGTGTAGTAAGCATGAAGCTGGCAGCACGAGTTGGTCAAGTCCCCCCTTCCTTAACCCTGGCTATTGCCGCTAAGGCGAAAGCGATGAAAGCGGAAGGGATAGATGTTTGTAGTTTTAGCGCTGGGGAACCGGATTTTGACACCCCGGCACATATTAAAGCTGCTGCAAAGCTTGCCCTTGATGAGGGTAAAACAAAGTATGGTCCGGCGGCGGGAGAACCTAAGTTACGAGACGCGATCGCTCGTAAACTTAGAGAAGAAAATGGTCTTTGTTATAACGCTGAGAACATCATCGTTACCAATGGCGGCAAGCATTCCCTCTTTGAGATGATGCTGGCGCTGATTGAGGCAGGGGATGAAGTCATCATTCCTGCTCCCTATTGGCTGTCGTATCCAGAAATGGTAAAACTTGCCGATGGAACGCCGGTGATTGTGCCTACAGATGCCTCCACTGGCTACAAAATCACGCCGGAGCAGCTGCGCTCATCGATCACGCCCCAGACACGCCTATTTATCCTCAATTCTCCCTCTAATCCCACCGGCATGGTTTATACACCAGCGGAGGTGAAAGCGCTTGCAGAGGTTGTGGTTGAGCATGATATTTTGGTTGTCTCTGACGAGATTTACGAGAAGATTCTTTACGACGGAGCAGAACACTTTAGTATTGGTGCTGTTGGTTCAGAAATCTTTGAGCGCACGATTATCAGTAGTGGGTTTGCCAAAGCCTTCTCGATGACGGGTTGGCGTTTAGGCTATCTAGCAGCTCCAGTTGAGCTAATTAAGGCAGTGACTACCATTCAAGGTCACAGCACATCAAATGTGTGTACCTTTGCTCAGTATGGAGCGATCGCTGCTCTGGAAGGTTCACAAGAGTGTGTGGAAGAGATGCGCCTCGCCTTTGCCGAACGGCGACAGGTCATGTTTGATCGTCTCAATGCGATTCCTGGACTCAGCTGTCCTAAGCCAGATGGTGCTTTCTACATGTTTCCCAACATTAGTAAAACGGGTCTAAAATCTCTGGAATTCTGCGACGCTTTGCTAGAAGCTCAGCAAGTTGCCACTATCCCCGGTATCGCTTTTGGTGCTGATGACTGTATCCGCCTTTCCTATGCCACAGATATGGAATCGATTGAGAAGGGGATGGACAGGTTAGATAAGTTTGTGCGATCGCAAACTGTACAAAAAGGGTAGCCTTTTTTTTCGCAGATGCTCGACCTTTGGGATATCGCCGCCATTGATCAACACGCGCACAACCTGCTGACACCATCAGCTGCCGCTCATTATCCCTATCCTGCTGCATTCACCGAAGGCTATGACGCCGACATCGTCAATCATCACGCACGACACAGCCTGTTCTACCGACGCAGCCTGCGGGACATTGCCCAGTTGTTAGAGTGTGAGCCACAGGAAGAGGCGATTGTTGAGTGTCGCACGCAATTGGGCATTGAGAAACTGACACGACGGTGTTTTGAAGCATCTAAGCTTCAGGCAATTTTCCTGGATGATGGCTTTCTGCCGGATGAAATTCTTCCCCTGGAATGGCATGAGCAATTTGTGCCAGTGCAGCGCATTCTGCGCTTGGAATATCTGGCACAAAATCTCATGAGTGAGATAGAGGACTTTCAAATCTTTGTGGAGCGTTTCCGCAACGAGATTGACCCACCACCAGCTGGGGTAGTGGCTTTCAAAAGCATTGTCGCCTACCGCACTGGCTTAGATATCCAACTGACGCCAAGGGAGGCGGCTGAGCGTAGCTTCTATGCTATCAAGCAAGACAGCCAACACAAGCCACTACGCCTTGCCAACAAGCCTTTAGTTGATTTTTTGGTTACGCAGGCACTGGAAATTGCAGCAAAACACCGACTGCCAGTGCAGTTTCATACAGGGTTCGGTGACCCTGACCTCGACTTGCGGCTGGGCAATCCGCTTTATATGCGATCGCTTTTAGAAGATAGACGTTTCCGCAATGCACCGATTGTACTGCTGCATGCTTCTTATCCCTATGTCCAGGAAGCTGGCTATCTAGCTTCTGTCTATCCTCAGGTTTATCTGGATTTTGGTCTAGCCGTACCGTTCTTGAGCGTTGCTGGGATGCGAAAAACTGTGCAGCAGTTGCTGGAACTTGCCCCAACTAGTAAGCTGATGTACTCCTCTGATGCTCACAATATTCCGGAGTTGTATTACTTGGGGGCAAAATGGGGGCGCGAGGTCCTGGGGTGGGTTCTGGATGAGGCTGTCAAGGATTCGGATCTCACTGTTAAGGAAGCGGAGTCAGTTGCCAGGGCTATTTTGTCTGAGAATGCCCGTACCCTTCACTTTAATAAGCGATCGCGCTAAGTAGGTAGACATAAAAAAAGTCAACATCCGTCAAAGGTGGGCAATGTCCACAATCTGCCAGGAGCTTGGATTACATGACGCATGATGGACATTGCCTACCCTACGTTTAATTCTGTCCACCTACTTAACGACAGCAGTGCTAGTTACTTACTAGAAAACCTCTGGAGGGGCGAAGCATTCGGGCGATAATTTATGACTCGAACCCAAGATTTTTTGTCCGAATGCTTCGCCCCTACGAACAATCTTAAGGACGCATATGTCGTGTTTCTCGTCAAGTACTTTTACTGGACTGGCGCTTTAGACTTTGTGATCAAGACGAAGTGCTCGTTCTAAAGCAGCTTTTTCTCTTGCTCTATGAGCATAAGGCTGTAATTGCTTAGAATCCCAACCGCTAAGGATACTCAAATCCTCTAAATCAATTCCCTTCATCAACATTTCCACACACCATGTCTGTCGTGCTTGCCAGGGTGACAAGGGTTGACCTTCCGGAGTTAACAACCCTGAAGTAAATTCCTGCCAGGAAGTACGTAACTCTAGCTCTGACATCCGCTGACCGGCATCATTTACAAACAAAGCCGACTGGTCATCTTTACGGCTTCTTAGCCATTGGCTCAAGGGATTGCGAGTATAGGAACCATAGCGTTTCCCCATAATCCACTGATTCACAGGCACTTCTCGAACAGCACCTTGAGTGACCTGTAATAGGTGCTGGTGAGCATCTATTATTTGGTGCGATCGCTCTAAGGCGAGAACTTCTTGAGGACGTAACCCTGTGCCAAATAACACATAAGCCAAGGCATAATCCCGTAATCCCTGTTTTTTCGCTTGTTGCAGAATTGAGTGAACTAAAGAAGCGGGTAAATCAGCCACTTTCTGCTCCATTTCCCTCTCCCCCCTCACGAAGGGAAGGACATGGGGGAGTCCATTTTGATTCAAAGCAATAGAACTAGTTGAAGAGTCCACTAGTGGTGAAACTGCCCCGCGCAAGAACAACTCCACCAAACTCTCTAAGAAATCCTGGCGGTCATCCCAAAGTTCGTGGAACTCACTGGTCAATTCAATGACTAAATACCCGAACAACATGCCATTGAGCAAGCTTGCTAATTTTTCCGGGGGGATACGGGTGTGCAACTGCTCGCGTTCAAGCACAGTTGCTAGATAGCGGGCAACATCGCGATTGGCTTGAGTTATACCTCGTCCTAGCGCCCGACGATTTTCCAGAGTATATTGACCTGCCTCACCCACTACAGAGCGCAGCAACTCTGGAATCTGTTCTAGAGCTTGTAAGCGATCGCTTACATAATTTTTTAAAGCCTCGTCCACATGAGTTGTCTGTTTAAGTTGCTCTCTCAAGGATTCACCCAGGTGGCTAAGCACAGCGGAGTCTTCGATCACAGCTAAGAGCAATCCCTGCTTGTTCCCGAACTGCCGGAATAGCGTCACTTCATTGACCTGCGCCAATTCTGCAATCTGCCGAGTGGTCGTCTCAGTGACTCCCTGAGAGCTAAACAACTGAAGCGCTGCATTAATCAACCGCGCTCTTGTTGAAGAATTTGTTCGAGACATAAGCTTAAAAATGCAAGTAACACTTGCACATATGAGTTGCTGTTGTTAAGCTGAAGGAGTGCAAGTAATACTTGCATTTCGACTCCCACTATCGCTATCCTCTCGGCTCAAGAGAGAAGATTCATGACCAACAATTCACTCTCGGCTGCCCCAGAAAGCCGACCATCTCTGACTCTCAACTGGGTCAGTGTGGCGTTTTTCGCTACAATTCACGCTTTGGCACTGCTTGCTCCCTGGTTTTTCTCCTGGTCAGCGTTGGGAGTCACAATCTTTCTCCACTGGTTATTTGGCAGCATCGGCATCTGTTTGGGGTATCACCGGCTTTTGACCCATCGTAGTTTGCAGGTACCCAAGTGGTTGGAGTATATCATTGCGACTATAGGTACCCTAGCTCTTCAAGGAGGACCAATCTTTTGGGTGGCAGGGCACCGTCTTCATCATGCTCACACAGAGGACGAAGATAAAGACCCATACTCAGCGCGGCGAGGTTTTTGGTGGAGCCACATGCTTTGGCTTTTTTATAACAGAAGCGAGTTTTTTGAATATGAAGCTTATAAAAAATTTGCTCCTGACTTAGCGCGAGACTCGTTTTATCGCTGGCTTAACCGCAACTTCTTGTTACTTCAAATTCCCCTTGGTCTGTTGCTTTATGCCTTGGGAGGATGGTCTTTTGTCATCTACGGGATGTTTTTGAGGTCAGTATTGCTCTGGCACAGCACCTGGTTGATTAATTCAGCGGCTCACTTGCGAGGTTATCGAACTTTTAGCTTGCAAGATGGTTCTCGTAACCTCTGGTGGGCGGCAATTTTAACTTATGGAGAAGGTTGGCACAACAATCATCATGCTCATCCCAATGTTGCCCCAGCTGGACGGCAGTGGTGGGAAGTTGATGTCACTTGGTGGGCAATTCAAGTTCTGAAGACTCTTGGCTTAGCTAAGAAGGTGGTAATGCCTCCAAAGAGTGTGGCATAGAGGCTGAGACGGTATGCGATCGCATCGCCCTCATAGAAATAGGACTCATATCACATCCGTTTGAATGCACACAAATGTAGAGACGTTGCATGCAACGTCTCTACAGGATTTTTGTTCATCGTATGTGTGGCTAATCAATAAGTAAATTAAGACTCTAGCTCAGCTAATTCCAACCAGCGCTCAGTCGCCGTGTCGATCGCTTGGGTTAGATCTTCCACCTGTTCATAGAGTTGTTGAACCTTAGTAGCAGAACCCGCAGGAGCATTGTAAAGTGCTTTTTCTACTTCGGCTTTCTCGGCTTCCAGTTGGGCAATCTTACTTTCAAGCTGCTCAAACTCCCGCTTTTCCCAGGTTGAAAGCCTGCGGGACTTCCCATTATTAGATGAGTTTCTCTCTGACTTCTCGCCCTTGGGCTGTAGAGACGTAGCAGCTAATGTTGCTACAGTCTTCTTAGCATTAGCAGTGTCTTGGGACGTTTTTGCTTCTTCGGCTTGCTTGTAGTCAAGATAGACGGAGTAGTTGCCAGGATACTGACGCAGGTTGCCTCCCGGTTCCAAGGCAAAGATTTTCTCTACAGTGCGATCAAGGAAATAGCGATCGTGGGAGACGGCAATTACGCAACCGTTGAAATCTTCTAGATATTCTTCCAGCACCGAGAGTGTCTGCACATCCAAGTCATTCGTCGGTTCATCGAGAATTAGCACATTAGGGGCACTCATCAGCACCCGTAGCAGAAACAAGCGGCGTTTTTCACCCCCTGAGAGCTTACTGATCGGTGCATACTGCTGGTTGCCAGGGAACAGGAAGCGCTCTAACATTTGTGAGGCAGTAATTAGAGTTCCGTCCGCTGTTTTAACGTATTCTGCAACTTCTTTGAGGTAATCAATCACGCGCTGATTTTCATTGAGCGCCTCAAGCACATCCTCCGAGTGTTGGTCAAAATAGCCGATATGAATGGTTGAGCCAATTTCAACACTACCAGAATCCGGTTGAACACGCCCCGTGATGATATCCATCAAAGTGGATTTACCTGCACCGTTACCGCCAATGATCCCGACACGGTCATTGGGACTAAATTCGTAGGTAAAGCCTTTGATTAGGGTACGCCCATCGTAAGCTTTAGAGATATTCGTCAGCTCAATAACTTTTTTACCGATCCGACGACCAGGGGTAGAAATATCCACCTTTCCCTGAGCTTGTTTAAACTCAGTTTCCTGCATGTCGTGGATACGGTCAATTCGAGCTTTCTGTTTCGTGCTACGCGCTTTTGGTCCTCGTTTGAGCCATTCCAACTCACGACGCAACACCCCCTGATGTTTGCGCTGAGTGCTAACAGCAGACTCTTCCGCTAGGGCTTTCTTTTCCAGATAGTAGGAATAGTTACCAGAGTAGGTGTAGAGGTCGCCCCGGTCGATTTCAATGATACGGTTAGTGACGCGATCCAGAAAATAGCGATCGTGAGTAATCAGCAATATTGCGCCCCGGTAGCGGTTTAGATAGTCCTGTAACCACTCAACGGATAGGGCATCTAGATGGTTAGTCGGCTCATCCATCAGCAACACCTCTGGCTCTGATAGCAAAGCCGCCGCTAGAGCGATACGCTTACGATAGCCACCAGACAAATTACCAATCCGAGCCTCGAAGTCTTCAATACCCAGCTTAGTCAGGATAATTTTCGCCTTTGTCTCCAGTTCCCAAGCACCCGTCGCTTCCATCCGTTGCATCACAGTAGAGAAACGAGCCATGAGTTGGCTATCCTCTGGATGGTGAGCCAATTTGTGTGATAGTTCCTCATACTCGCGCACCAGTGCCATCTGCTCGCCACTGTCTGCAAACACCTGTTCCAGTACCGTGTGATTCTCATCTAAGTCTGGCTGCTGGGGCAAGTAGACAATTCTGACTCCAGAGTTGACTAAGAGTTGACCGCCATCAATTGGCTCTAATCCGGCAATCATCTTCAACAGGGTTGATTTGCCAGAACCATTGGTGCCGATTAGACCGACTTTATCAGTGGCATCTAGACTAAA
>DATNQP010000353.1:0-2519 GCA_036703965.1 Leptolyngbyaceae cyanobacterium | reverse complement strand
TAGTGTTACATACAATCCCCACAGGGTCTTGCGCCTTCAAGACTACCTGCCAGCCCGGTATTGCTACTAGCGTCTGCTTTCCAGATACCTGAACCATCTGCAAGGAACCAGTATTCTGAAGCGTAGGAACATTTTTTAGGTCAGCTGATGTCAGTGGTAGTTGACCAACCACTAGCAACAGGCGGGGCATTTCTTCGTCAGCTTCGATGCGGTAGACGGGTAATCGTGGAGCCGCAGGTTGCTTACCGCCAACCAATTCAGTCAGTAACTTCTCGATTTGTTGCCGCGCCTCTTGGCTATGAGCAAACATTAAGCCGCGTGCAATCAAACGGGAGCGCTCTTGTAGGTCATTGTGTTGTCGAGCGACTTTCCAATACTCATAGGCAACGGCGTCACCGGGATGATTGGAAAATCCTTCAGGTGGGTTGCTTCTACGGGAGAACTCTTTAACCGCTTTGGCAACTTCACGAGCGCCTTCGGAATCGAGGTTTCTGGCAACGATAAATTCAGCAGCAGCAGCGCGTTCCGGTTGAGTGAGAATGCGTAACTCGTACAATGTATCGCTGCCAGTCCGCTCAAAACGCGATCGCACCGCATCGGATATTCCAGCATTCTCCAAAGTCTTGTAAACCTGAGATGCTACAATCACCTGATTCTGCTGGATTGGCTCAAACCCAGTTTCTTCAAAAATCGTCTGAGAATTGTAGCCTGCTTTTTGGAGCTGCTGGCAAGCCTGCCCCCACTCAACCCAGTTACTTTCTTTGCGCCGCAGCAGTTGTAGTAAATCTTTAGCATTTACACTATCAGAGTCGGGTTGAGGATAATGCTCAGGATTGCCCGATGGTATTTCAGTCATAATTTAGGGAAAATTAACGAAAGCGATCAAGTTGCAGGGTTTCTTTAATTTATCGTGATTAGGTTCCAGTCTTGATAGTCTTTTCGACCAGTTTGACAAAAACTGATTGCTTCCTGAAAAATTTTCTTCTTGACGCAAATATAACTAAAGATTAGCCCTTAGATAAATTGCTTGCTAGTCCAGGTTTGCTATAAGGATTTTAGTGTATTGTTATGGACAATGCTATTCCTAACCTTGATAGTATCAGCCGTCAGTTAATGAGCTTAGAGCGACCGAAAAAACCTAAGATGCTGGTGGTAGACGATGAGCCAGATAATCTGGATCTACTCTACCGAACCTTCCGGCGAGACTTTGACGTACTCAGAGCCGAAAGCGGCGTCAACGCCTTATCGATGCTTTCAACTGAGGGGGAAGTAGCAGTGATTATTTCTGACCAGCGGATGCCAGAAATGAAGGGAACCGAGTTTTTGAGCAAAACGGTTCCCCAGTTTCCAGATACCGTGAGGATTATCCTGACGGGCTTTACAGACGTGGAGGATTTGGTGGAGGCCATTAATTCGGGACAAGTCTACAAGTACATCACGAAGCCTTGGGACCCCAATGAGCTAAAAGCAGTAGTACAACGTGCCGCTGAAACGTATGAATTACTCAAGCAACGGACAGAGGAACTGCACCGAGCACAGGCGCAAACGGCTCTACTGGCAACGATTGTGCAGGTTGCTCAGGAGTCAGATAGTGTAGAACGTTGTCTTGCTCCAATTGCTCAAGCGTTTGGCGACAGCTTCAGTGCAAATGGCTGTATCTTACAGCTGGTAGAGAATGATACGCTCATCTCACCTAAGGGAACTTACACAACGGTTGAAACCATTGAATACAGTTTAGATAAAGACCCTCTTGTTCAAGAAGCGATCGCAACTCATACGCTTCAAGTTTGGGTAAATGCTCCGGGTGAAACACCGCCAACTGGTGCAGAACATTACCAGAAATTTGGTATTCAGGCGCACCTGCTTGTCCCAATTCTCTACCGAGGGTCATTGTTGGCGGTTCTATCACTCCTGTGGAGGCAAAGAACAAAGCTAACAGAGGATGAGCTGAAACTCATTCATCTGTCGGCACAGCAGGTTGGTTTAGCGCTTACTGTTACCCGTTCTTATCAATAGACCTATCTTGAAACTCTTTTTCACCAGTCACCAGTCCCCAGTCCCCATTGCCCCTTATCCCCCAGTCCTGTCAAGGTGGCAGGTTTTAGGTGGCGAGGTGGTAGGGTGAGGGGCGTGTCTTGGAGTTAGAATTTCCCCTACCGCCTCATCTTCCCCGAGTCAACGAAGCGATATTTTCCCCTAAAACCTACCACCTACGACCTAACACCAAGACACAGGGGTACCGTTATCCCCTCCAGGAACCCCGAGTTCCCCAGTCAGCAGTCGCCATTTTCAAGATATGTCTAATTATGATCGAAACTGATAGCCGCATCACGCCCCCTGCGTCGGAAATTCGCGATTTATTTGACCGCATTGCCCCGGTTTACGACCAGCTGAACAATTGGTTAAGTCTTGGTCAGCACCGCGTTTGGAAGCTGATGGCGGTAAAGTGGAGTAACCCCAACCCTGGGAACATTGGTTTGGATTTGTGCTGCGGCAGTGGCGATTTAGCCCAAATGCTG
>DATNQP010000352.1:0-3800 GCA_036703965.1 Leptolyngbyaceae cyanobacterium | reverse complement strand
AACTTTTAATCCTTCAATAACAGACTTTATTCCCTTATCTCTAAGCTCAAAATATTCTTTTGGTTCTAGAATACTAAATCTGTCGTGACTAAAACTATCCCGAATGGGTACGACATTAATTGCCCAAAGCAGAATCCATACTACAAAGAAGACAAAAATAAATAGAATCCCAAAAGTAAATAATAAGTCTCTCAGTTGTTTTAAATCATCTTGATCGTTATTATCATTCATAGAATTGACGTGACTGGGAACTGGTGGTTGGTGACTGGGTGATTTTGCCGAGCAAAGCAGCAAGAGAGCCACTTTTATCGCCTACCCTCTTTCCACTCTTCTCCACCTGGTAGCTGAACTAAATTCTCATCAATGATTGCTGGTAACATCTTTTTGAGATTGAAAGGGTTGAGGAATGGCAAAAGTCCCCACAGCACCACCTGTAATCTCCAAGTTTAAAGCCAAAACTCGTAGAATTTAGACAAAGGCGATTGTGGCAATTGCTAAGAAAATCCCCCGCAATCGGAGAACTGGGATTCCAAGTGCGATCGCGAGTACTCCAGGGACTAAAGCTGCCACCAGCATTTCTAACAATAAAAATGGGACGGGGAATAAATTGCCGCTGAACTTAAACACCTGAGTTGATAGAATTGCTGCTATGTAACCCCCCAAAGCATAGAATCCCGGAGTCGCGAGAGATAGTTGACCCGCCATCAGCGGCAAGTAAACCGAAAGTCCTAGAATTGCTCCTAAAATCATCGAAACGATTAAGAAGCCATAGTTATTAATAAAATCTGACATTTATTCTTTCCTCATTCCCCCATTTTCCCAGCTTCTCTGCTTTTTTGTCGCACGGGAATTTCAATGATAAAGTGCGCTCCTTCTCCGGGAGCAGAAATACATTTTAATTGACCGTTATGTTTTTCTACCACAAGCTGATAGCTAATAGATAATCCTAATCCCGTGCCTTTGCCTACTGGTTTCGTGGTAAAAAACGGGTCAAATATCCGCTGTTGTATTTCTTGGTTCATCCCTGAGCCATTATCGGCGATCGCTACCACTACCCAATCTGATTCATTAATGGAAGTGCGAATCCAAATTTGTCCTTTTTCATTACCTGTTGCTTCTGATAAAGCATCAATGCTATTATTGATAATATTCATAAACACTTGATTCAACTGCCCAGCATAGCACTCAATCTTGGGTAAGTTTCCATAATTTTTAATAATTTCAATACTGGGAGAATCTCTCTCCCCATTCAATCGATGTTGTAAAATTAATAAAGTGCTATCAATACCTTCGTGAATATCAACTTTTTTGAGTTCTGACTCGTCGTGACGGGCAAAGTTCCGCAAACTAAGGACAATCTGACGGATGCGTTCGCTGCCAACTTTCATAGAAGCGAGCATCTTGGGTAAATCATCAGCCAGAAATTCCCAGTCCATCTCTTCAGTCTGTTCGACAATTTCACGAACGGGATTCGGATAGTGTTGCTGATAGAGATGAACAAGGCTGAGTAAGTCTTGGGTGTAGTCATTGACATAAAGAAGATTGCCGTGAATGAAATTAACAGGATTGTTGATTTCATGAGCAACCCCCGCAACCAGTTGACCTAAGCTAGACATTTTCTCGGCGTGAATCAGTTGTGCTTGGGTTTGTTTTAGCTTGTGTAAAGCTTGTTTGAGTTCTTCATTTTGGCGCAGGGTTTCTGTATTCTTCTGAACTTCTTCAGCCATTCGATCGAAAGCGATTGAAATCTGACTCAGTTCATCAGAGCCTTTTAAATTAGCACGTACTTCTAAATTTCCTTGTGCTAAGCTGTTACTAGTTGCGACCAGTTTGGCTACTCGCAAGTTCAAGGTTTTGTAAAAGAAGAACCAGAGAATGCTACAAAGCACAGCAAGAGCAACACTGTAGGTTAGCGATCGCTCTAAAGCATCGTTGTATGCCTGAGCTTTTAGTGACGAAAGGTCATACTCCAACAACAACACACCTACCCTCGACGGTACGATTTCTCCAGGCGAAGCTCCCAAAAACACTGGATAAATTGCCTTGAGGGTTTGTCTAGCGTCCGAGAAAATTACCTGCTTTGACTGAGTTTGCTGGACTTGTTTGATCGCTGATAAGCTGGGGGCTGCTAGAGTGTTGCTGATTAAGCGATTTTGCAATTCAAAACGAGTTGACAAGAGTACTCGCTCATTTTCATCACAAAGCAAAGCTAACCGCAGATTAGGAGCTGGAGCAATCTGAGCGATCGCTAAATGGGCACCCTTACCTTGAGCCGTTCTGTACAAGTACTCTAGTAACGTTGCTGTTTGACTTGCAGAAAATTCAGCCTGCTGTCTGATACTCGTTTCGGTACGGGAGAAGGACTGAGAGACTTCCCGTTGAAACGAAACCAAGCCTAACACACTGCCGAACAATAACAGAATTCCTGGAATCGAAAACCGCAGAGGAAAGGGGAAGCGAGGCATAGGTAGACTTTTTGCAAAAATAGTTTTGCGTGGAGGCATGAACCACAGATTAACCCAGATAAACACAGATGAATCTGATATTAAGTGTAGGCATCTGTGGTTTTTTCATAAAGGTATGTTGAGTGTTGCAATCGGTCTACGCTTTAGGGCTTGACATCTCTAACCAGTCTGTCATCCAGGAGGGGGTTAGGGTCTACGTCTTGTTTCAGTATCTTATTTTCAACCAAAAATTGGGATAACCGTTGGGTTCCCTTGAGCAACACAGAATTGGTTTTTCCCAAGAGTTTCTGGTTTTCCTCAAGGGTGACGAGGTGAAGCCCCTTGAGGGATGACAAGAATTGTTCGGGTGTGACTCCTTGTCGCCGTGCCATTCGACGAGCGGCATCTTCGGGGTTTTTCTCAATATAATCGAGAGCGCGGAACCAACCCTGCATTAACACCTGCAATTGAGTAGCATGCGTCGTCAACAACGACTCACTGCCAATTAGCACATCGACTACTTCACCAGGAATCTGGGTGCTGTCAAAGAGTAATTTGGCTCCAGCGTTGAGTATATTGGAGCGGTATGGCTCAAAGGTGACAATGGCATCAACGCGACCTTGTTTGAACGCCTCCTCCTGCTCGGATAGCTCCACAGAGACAATCTTGATATCTTTGAGTGACAGACCGACTTGTTCTAAGCCACGACTCAGGACAAATGTTGCCAGCATTGACCTGTCAAAGCCAACCCTGCGCCCTTTTAGACTTTGCAGATTCGCGATCGCTCCTTTAGCTACAATGGCGTCTGCACCATTAGAGATATCCATAATTAGCCAAGCACGGACATCTGGATGAGTCGGCGCTAATGTCAAAAACCCAGTCATCGGTGCGGCGCTCATTTCTACTTCACCGTTCCGGTAAGCTCTGTTTGGGTCGAAGTTGGGATACTCCACTAATTGAATCGGGGTGTTACCGTAGTATCCTAGTTCGCGAGCCAGAAATAGAGGTTCATACCCAGGCCAAACATTCGTACCAATCCGTAAGGGTTTCAGGGGTGCTGGGACACAACTGACTAGAATGAAGCTTGAGAGGGCGATCGCCACAATTAACAACTTCACAGGCAAGGTGAAACCTCTCATCTTTAGTCCTCTGAGCGCAGTCCTAATAGAAAGCTCTTTTTACCTGAGTATTATCGAATACTTTTTAGGAGTAGACTTTTGTGAGGCGCGATCGCCCCAGTAATCCTTGTGGTCGAACCAGAAGCATGATGAACAAGATAGCCCTGCTCGGAGCCGTAAATCAAGCCTTTGTGCTGCAATCCCGCGATCGCTCCTTGCAGAGTGCCCCCTCTGGACA
>DATNQP010000351.1:0-2658 GCA_036703965.1 Leptolyngbyaceae cyanobacterium | reverse complement strand
ACAGAAGTTTTCAGTGGCATTCGCCTAGTGCAAGCTTTCGCAGCGGAGGAGTATGAAATTGCCCGCTTTGCTCAAGAAGCAGAATACAACCGTCAAGCCAAGTATGCGGCTGAGCGACTGAAGGCGATTCAGAACCCGGTGGTAGGATTTCTGTATGCCATGAGCGTGTTGCTGCTGTTTTTCCTAGGCGGTTGGCAAATTGCTCAGGGAAACCTGACTGGACCAAAATTTGTTAGCTATCTTGCTGGTGTAGGGTTGCTCATTGACCCTATTGCCCATCTCACCAGCAACTATAACGAGTTCAAGCAGGGTCAGGCGTCTGTTGACCGGATATTTGAACTGGTAGCAATTCAGCCGACAGTATTGGAAAAATTGGGTGCAACTGCCCTGCCACCCGTTACAGGTAAAGTGGAATATCGCAATGTCAGCTTTGCTTACCCCTCTTATAGCCCCCCAACTCCCCCTTATCAAGGGGAGGCAATAGGAAAGGAAGTTCTTGCTCCCTTCTCCCCCAGTGGGAGAGGAGTTGGGGGAGAGGGGAACTTGGGGATGCAAGGGGGAGTTCCGGTACTGCAAAATCTGAGTTTCCTGGCACTACCCGGAGAGATGATTGCCCTTGTGGGACCGTCTGGTGCTGGTAAAACAACTTTAGTGAATCTTCTCCCTCGCTTTTATGACCCTCAAGCTGGGCAGATTTTCATTGATGGCGTTGATATTCAGGATGTGACGCTGCGGAGTTTGCGGCGGCAAATTGGGATTGTACCGCAGGAAACTATCCTATTCTCTGGCACGATCGCTCAAAATATCGCTTTTGGTCAAGCCCAATTTGACCTCAAAGATGTTCAGGTGGCAGCTGAGATTGCCAATGCTCACCAGTTCATTACCCAGTTCTCCCAGGGTTATCACACCTGGGTAGGAGAACGGGGAGTTAACTTATCGGGAGGGCAAAGACAACGGATTGCGATCGCGCGGGCTGTTCTGCTCAATCCCAGCATCCTTATCCTTGATGAAGCCACCTCTGCCCTGGATTCAGAATCCGAAGCCTTGGTGCAAGAAGCACTGGAGCGGATTATGAAAGAGCGTACCGTTTTTATCATTGCTCACCGGCTGGCAACTGTGCGTCGCGCTGATCGCATCCTGGTTGTGGAGCAAGGACAGATTGTTGAATCAGGTACCCACGAGGCACTGTTAGATCAAGGTGGTCGTTATGCCCGGTTCTATGCTCAGCAGTTTAGTTAAGGATAGGCTTCTTTACAGCTGTTAGTAGACAGCTTGAAAGCGCTAAGTAGGTCGGTATTAATATTTGTCGTTGAGGCAAGGCAGAGGGCAGAAGGCAGAAGGCAGAAGGCAGAAGGCAGAAGGGAAGAAGATTTTACTCTCTTTACATTTGTTGACATACCTTCGTTTATTTGTGTCTACCTACTTAGTGCTGAGCTGAACAGTTAAGAGGTAATACTAAAGTGAAGCAGGTCAGCTGCGAATCACTTTTTACCTGAATTGTACCTCCTAAACGTGCAACCAATTTTTGAACCAGCGCTAGTCCTAATCCTGTCCCTCCCTGCTGCCAGCGGTCTGCTTTGGGAATACGGTAAAACTTATCAAAAATCAGGGGGAGTTGACTAGCAGGAATCTCAATCCCTGAATTACTGACTTCTAGGTGAAGCATTCCGGCTTGAGATTGGGCTGTCAACCTAACTGTTTCTTGAGGCGGTGTGTACTTACATGCATTATTCAGTAATTCTGTCAAGATACGCTCTAGGCTCTCAGAGTCACAGACTAGAGTAGGCAAGTCGGGAGAGAGGTCAATTTCCAAGCGTTGCTGACGGTTCTTACTTCGCTCTTCAAACGGTTTGACAAGCTGGGGAAGCCAATCAAGTAGTTGAATATTGGCTGGCAAGAAAGGCTGCCTACCCGTTTCAACCCGCTGCAAATCTAGCAAGTCATTGATAAGATTTGTTTCTCGTTCGCACTCATTGAGCAAAATTTGAAAATAGCGATTGATTTTACTACGTTGTGCCTCCGGCAGACTCTGTTCGGCAAAGAATAACTGATTTTGATTCAGACTTTTGCTTAACATATGAATCGCCATCTTCATGTTGGTAACAGGCGTCCGGAGTTCGTGAGAAACCGTACTAAGGAAATCGTCTTTAAGCTGGTTAAGTTTTTCCAGTTCCGCCACTTGGGCTTGTACTGCCTGATAAAGTTGGGCTTGACGAATCGCGATCGCACATTGATTTCCCACCTGCTGCACGAGCCGGATTTCTTGCTGAGCGAAACTCTCTTCCTGTTGCTTGAATAACAATAGATTGCCCAAGACTCCTTGATTATCAAAAATCGGACAGGCAAGAATGGCAACTGAAGCATTGGTATTAGGCAGAAGCTTACAGAACTGGAAGAACTGACCTTGCTGTAGCTGGCTGTATTCCTTGCTGAAATCTGCCATTGGCAGGTCGCACCCCAGCTTTGAAGATAGTCCCCTGGTAGACTCATCACTCAGCGTTAGGGGAGCCTTTTCAGTGTTATACAGGGTACTTTTGCAGCCCTCAATCCCTAACACTTGAGTTAATTCCTGCAAAGCCGTTTGCAAAATTTGGCGTTCGTCGAGAGCATGGCGGACTTTATCAGTGATGCGTTTGAGCATCGCTTCAATGCTGAGTA
>DATNQP010000350.1:0-4549 GCA_036703965.1 Leptolyngbyaceae cyanobacterium | reverse complement strand
CGACTGTTTAAATCAATTGAAGAACTGGAATATTTATTGCATCATCTTTTAAACGAAGGAGAGTTAGTTATTAAATGGGGACGGAAAATTAAAAATAAGGGCGATGCTCTTATCACAGTTTAAATGCATAACAGCTTAGTTCAACAGTCCCATAAGCGAACAAGACAAGCTTGATCAGTATTGTGGAATGGCAATGAAGACTTCCTACCGTGATTTTTTGATTCGTTCCTGGACGCCTAGCGATAGAGAGGCCGCGGCGGCGATCATCCGAGACGCTTTAGCTGAATATGGGTTGTCTTGGGAACCAACTGGGGCAGACCGGGATGTTTTGGAGGTGGAAGAGTCTTACAATGCTGTCGGGGGTGAGTTTTGGGTAATTGAACAGCAAGGTCAATTGGTAGGGACTGGTGCTTACTACCCTGTGGAACGTGGGGAAAAAGCTGTAGAGATTCGCAAAATGTATCTGTCGCCAGATGCTAGGGGAAAAGGATTGGGTAAGTATTTGTTACAGGAATTGGAAAACGTGATCGCCAATCGAGGCTTCCACGAAATTTGGATTGAAACAGCGAGTGTTCTTAAAGAAGCAGTCAAGCTATATGAAAGCAGTGGTTACCAACCGGCGACAGGTGTGGAAACACAAAGATGCGATCGCGTCTACGTCAAACTAATTCCTCAACCTTTCTCCCTATAAGCCAATAGCTCATCATTATCCCTTTTCCCTTAACCAGAGTCGCGCCTCGATCTTCAAATAAATACTTATCCTGCAAACGCTCTTTTGTTGCAGCCGTAACTTGAATCCTTCCTGGCAATCCAGAGGATTCCATTCGGGACGCAACATTGACGGCATCACCCCAAAGGTCATAGCTAAACTTTTTGATCCCAATCACACCAGCCACCACGGGTCCAGTGTTAATGCCGATGCGAATTTGGAACGATTCACCTTCTTGTGTTTTGAACTGCCCAATTGCTTGTTGCATATCCAAAGCCATTTGAGCGATCGCCTCTACATGATTCTCCTGAGGTACAGGCAAGCCACCAGCAACCATGTAGGCATCACCAATCGTTTTAATTTTCTCAACCCCGTGTTTTTCTGCCAATTGATCGAAAGCTGAAAAAATCTGATTTAAGAGATTGAGCAGTTCCAAAGGAGGCATTTGGGCAGACAGGGGAGTAAAGCCCACAATATCAGCAAACAAAATTGTGGCTTCGGTAAATTGTTGAGCTAAGGAACCCTGAAACTGTTTCAATTGTTTAACAATAGGCTTGGGCAAAATGTTGAGTAATAGCCGTTCTGACTTGTTTTGTTCCAAACGCAGGGATTGTTCTGCTTTGATGCGATCGCTAATATCGGCTTGAATACCGACAAAATGAGTTAGGTTGCCGTCATCATCATAAATGGGTGAAATCGTTAATTCATTCCAGAAGGGAGTCTCATCTTTCCGGTAATTGAGTAAGATAACGGTGCAGTGTTCTCCAGCTTTAATGGCAGCACGGAGTTGAGCAATAGCAGGCTGACTGGTTTTGTTCCCTTGCAAAAAACGACAGTTATAACCCAGTACCTCAGCGGCAGAGTAACCCGTTATTCGCTCAAAAGCAGGATTGACATAGATCAGGGGCATATCGGGCAATCGAGCATCGGCAATCACAATTCCTACAATGCTGGCAGTGAGTGCCTGATCGCGTAACTTAACCGTTTCCTGTACCCCTGTGCGATACGCCTCACTGCCTCGCCAATTGCTTTGGGTGACATCTTGGGCAATGCCATAGCTTAAGCCGTTTTGATAGGCAGATAAACGCCAGGATAGCCAGCGATAGCTTCCGTCTCGGCAACGGTAGCGATTTTTAAGTTGTATGGGGGTGTGGGTTGCTTTGAGGGTATGACATTGACACTCCATCTCAAAGGTGAAGGCAACATCATCAGGATGGACAAACTCTAACCAGGGACGCGATCGCAATTCATCCAGCGTCCAGCCTAGGGTACTTTTCCAAACTGAGTTGAGTTCCTCAAAATACCCCTCGCTGTTACGGATACACAACAAATCTAGAGAAAGATTAAAGAAAGCTTGGAGAGAGGCTTCCTCACTGACTAGGTTTTGCTCACTCTCCTCACACGAAGGATTCATCTGATATATCCAAGGAAATGCTTACCGTCGGTTTTTGCACCCTCAACCGAAATTTCCTGTTTAATTGCTATTATCGCATTTACTAAGATATCTGGAAAGCCTATGAAATCACGCCACCAATATCTCCGGGTGCTATGCTGACCAAACACTTAAAGAGATTTCTAACGACTCCAGCCTCTAAAGTATCTAACTACGAGGTAATATTTTGGTTTAGTTTAAGCTTGATTTTTGCAACAATTTACGGCACCCAAGCGCTGGCAAAAGCCTTTAGGAGTGAGTATATTGTGCAGGATGATGCACGCCAACATGTGTTTTGGATGCGGCGGTTTTTAGATCCAGAATTATTTCCCAATGATTTGATTGCGGATTATTTTCAATCCGTTGCACCGTTGGGTTATACCACCTTCTATAAGCTATTTGCCGTGTTGGGTATCGACCCAATTCTCCTAAGTAAATTCTTACCAGTAGTACTAGGTCTAGTTACGACTAGCTACTTTTTTGGACTCTGCTTACAGATTTTGCCAGTGCCTGCTACTGGCTTTATCGGAGCGATGCTGCTCAATCAAAATCTCTGGTGTAGGGATGACTTGGCATCAGGAACTCCCAGAGCTTTTTTATATCCACTATTTCTAGCGTTTTTGTACTATTTATTGCGAGGTGAAGGCAAGCGACCCCTATTGAGCGCATCGCGGCTTCTTTGTTGGGGAGCGATCGCTCTACAGGGTCTATTTTATCCTCAGTGCGTGTTCATCTCAGCTGGAGTTTTGATTGTGCGACTATTGAGCTGGGAGGATGGGAAAGTAAGGCTGTCTCAACGTCAGAGTGACTATTGGTTCTGTGCGGCTGGACTAGGAGTTGCGCTGTTGGTACTCTTACCTTACGCATTGATGCCTTCTCAATTCGGTCCAATCATTAGCGTAGCCCAAGCAAAGACACTACCAGAATTCTGGCCAGGAGGACGGGCGTCCTTTTTTGATAATAATCCCTGGATGTACTGGTTAGGAGGGCGTAGTGGGATGATTCCGGGAATGTTGCTTACGCCCGTTACCCTTAGCGCTGGTTTACTATTGCCGATACTACTGCGATACCCCTCTCGGTTGCCTTTGGTTAGGGAAATCAAAAGTAAAATTATACTCTTACTTCAGCTGATAATAGTATCATTTTGTCTATTTTTTACTGCCCATGCTGTGTTGTTCAAGCTCCATCTCCCGAACCGTTACACACAACATAGCCTACGGATAGTACTGATTTTAGCGGCTGCGATCGCACTAACTCTTCTGTTAGACGCGGTTTTTTACTGGGCACAGAATGTAACTCAATCTGGACTTGTAATACGGCAAGTTTTAGCACTTGGGATAGTAGGGCTTCTGGGGATTGCGATTGTCATGTATCCGAGTTCTTTGAAAAATTTTCCAAGAACTAATTATCAAACGGGTACAGTACCTGCACTGTATAAGTTCTTTTCTCAACAACCCAAAGATAGCCTCATCGCCTCTCTAGCAAAAGAAGCGGATAACTTGCCAACCTTTTCTCAGCGGTCTGTCCTAGTTAGTAGAGAATATGGCATTCCTTACCATATCGGTTACTACCACAAATTTCGCGAACGAGCACTGAATTTAATCCAGGCTCAGTACAGTTCAAACTTGGCAGAGGTACAAAACCTGATTCAAAAGTACGGTTTAGATTTCTGGCTACTAGAACAGACAAGCTTTGAACCTGAGTACATTGCTAACAATAGCTGGCTCAAACAGTTTCAACCTGTGGCAACGGACACTCAAGTAAGGCTGGAACAAGGAAGTGTACCCGCTTTGGTAGGTTTAATTGACTCCTGTTCTGTTTTCAAGGTTAAGAGCTTCATTGTTCTAGGGGCAGAATGTATTAAGAATGCCCACAAAACCTTGTAGAGACGTTCCGACTGTTTGGGAAGCATGGTGCGCAGCAGCAAACGTCTCTACGACTAGAACCTTATTGCTCGATTAGGCAAGGATGCGGTCAAAACCAGTTGGTGATATGCAGAAAATTTCTCCGTGTCCCCGCGTCCCCGCGTCCCCGTGTCCCCGTGTCCCCGTGTCAGTCTCAACCAACTACTTATGACCACACCCATTAGGCAACGCTTTCCATCAGGTAGGGAGACATCATCAGATTGGTCTGTAAGCGTTGGTCTACGTTTTGACTCTCAGCAGGTGCCAAAGGAATCTCAATCCAAAATTCGGATCCCTGTCCTGGTTGTGAGCGGCACGTTAAAAATCCACCATGTTTTTCCACTACAATCTGATAGCTAATCGACAGACCAAGACCTGTTCCCTTACCGACTGGCTTGGTTGTAAAGAAGGGATCGAATAGATGCTTCTTGACGGTTTCGGTCATTCCAGGTCCATTATCCCGAATCCGAATGATAACGCTCTGAGGGTTAGGAATTTTTAGCT
>DATNQP010000349.1:0-5550 GCA_036703965.1 Leptolyngbyaceae cyanobacterium | reverse complement strand
CTGCTCTTGGTACAGAATGACAGGCGGATTGGTGCAAGTAAGGTTATAGGGACTGTACACTCCACAATTTCCACCGTAGGGGCTGGCTGGGTTTTGGATGCTGTGGTAACTGTAAGAACTGCCGTAGGTATTGGGATTGATGATTGACTTTCGGTCATACTGGTTACTCGTAAGCAGACCCAGAAATTGCCCGTCCGCTGCACATAGTTGAGCGACGCCGTTGGCGGCGGAAAGAAAGTCTAAAATATCCATGTGAATGGTCCTTCAATACTCAAACTAGCTTCTGTTTTCAGTGTCGGAAGTTGATGTCTGCGATCGCGTTGGTACGATGTCCAAACCAACTTAATGTAGATGTATAGGTTTGGCTGGTTACAGATATCGTCCAAGCACAGGTAATGTTGTCACGGCTCAGTGTCTAGCCTAGACAGTTAGAAATACACCTGATAGAAATTCTTTCCTTATGATGTCAGTTCCTCCTATTGAGATAGGTAAAGCAGTTCTAAAAAAACGGCTCCAAATGATAAAGTTTCAAAGTCTTACTCTGTAAAAGCTCTATGTAAGCAAGAGCAAATTCCAGAATGAGGTATTCGAGGAAGGAGAACGTTGGTAACTCGAATTTTTTCTCTCAGTAGTTTGAAGAGTTTGCGATCGCCATCGTAAAGCCTATAGCTCTATTCCTTTTCTCGCTCCAGCAGTAGCGTCACTGGACCATCATTTTCAATACTGACTTGCATCATCGCCCCAAACTCACCAGTCTCCACCCGCAAACCAGTCTGGCGCAACTTATCAACAAATTGTTCGTAAAGTTCTTTTGCCGATTCTGGTGCAGCTGAGCGAGTGAACGACGGACGGCGTCCTTTGCGGCAGTCACCGTAGAGAGTAAACTGGCTGATTACTAGCAGTTCACCCCTTATCTCTTGAACCGATTTCTCCCAACGGTCATTACTGGTGTCCGTATCCGGAAATAGCCTTAAATCCAGACACTTACGCGCCATCCAGTCGAGTTCTGCTTCGGTATCGGTATCGGCAATACCCACAAGCAAGTTTAGCCCTAGCCCAATTTTACCGATGACAACACCTGCCACCTCAACTTGAGAGGATTTGACTCGCTGGATGACGACGCGCATAACTAAATGCTAGGGCTTAGACGCCATAAAACAATACGGTTTAGTTAAGGATTATTGGTGGGGAATCCACATATGTAGAGACGTTGTAGACAACGTCTCTACATGGATTATCGTAGGTGGATTATCTTAATCTGAACCTATTACCCTATACAACAGGCCTAAGTATTAGCTCTTTCCCCTAATCCCTACTTACCGAACCCCTTGCCGCGATTGGTGGAAGGCAGACAGACGCATTTTTCTAATTGCGATCGCAACTTGTCATGCTCCAAATCCTGACCAATCAACACCAGTTGGGTTTTGGGTTTACCTTTCCACTCATCATCCTCAATCGTGAAACGCTTGCCGCTAAGGTGGAAGATGTGGCGATTCGGACTCTCATCAAACCAGAGAATGCCTTTAGCGCGAAAAACATTGGATGGCAGTTGATTATCTAGGAAATTCTGAAACTTCCTGATTGCTAGCGGCTTGTCAGTCTGGAAGGAAAGCGAGGTAAATCCATCATTTTCTAAGTGATGGGAATGATGAGCATGGTCGTGGTCATGGTGGTCATGAGCATGGTCATGGTGGTCATGGTCGTGGTCGTGGTGGTCATGGTCGTGGTCATGATGGTCATGGTGGTCATGGTCGTGGTCATGATGGTCATGCTCTGATGCCTCAGTCTCGAAATACTGGTCAGACTCAAACAGACCCACACTCAGAATTAAAGGCAGTGGGACCTGAGCTTTTGTAGTTCTCAGAATCCTGGAACCTGCTTTGATATCGCGAATCCGGACTTCCAGAGCGTCTACATCGGCTTCATCTACCAGGTCTACCTTATTGAGCAGAATAATGTCACCGTAGGCAATCTGGCTATTTGCTGCCTCGCTGTTGAACAAATCCAGGCTAAAGTTTTCGCAGTCCACCACCGTGACAATGGAATCGAGACGAGTCATGTCTCGCAGTTCGGTGCCGAGGAAGGTAAGAGCGACCGGCAGGGGGTCAGCAAGACCTGTGGTTTCCACTACAAGGTAATCTACCTTGTCTTCGCGCTCTAAGACCTTGTAAACCGCCTCTACCAAATCATTATTAATAGTGCAGCACACACAACCATTATTTAGTTCCACCATGTCATCGCCGGTGGTCACAATCAATTCATTGTCAATACCGATTTCACCAAATTCATTAACCAGAACAGCGGTTTTGACGCCCTGCTGATTGGTCAAAATGTGGTTGAGGAGAGTAGTTTTGCCGCTACCGAGAAAACCTGTAATGATGGTGACCGGCAAGCCTTTTTTTGGGGCGTCTATTGGCTGAGATTGTTCGGAAGTCGCTGCTGATTGCATAGCGTGTCTGTCAAAAAAGTCAGAATATAGGAGTATTGCGTTATCGTGCTACGTGAGACAGGCACAAGGATACTACTAACCGACATCCCCGCCTGTTCCCTTATTATTGCTTATCTGTTCACAACTGATTTGAGCATTGTTTGGTTATGACCCTAACCCTTTACAACACACTGACGCGTCGCAAAGAACCTTTTGAGCCAGTGGAAAGTGGCAAGGTGCGGATGTATTGCTGCGGCATCACGGTGTATGACTATTGCCACTTGGGTCATGCCAGAACTTGCATTGTCTGGGATACCGCCCGTCGGTATCTGCAATGGCGTGGATATGACGTTGAGTATGTGCAGAACTTCACTGATATTGACGACAAGATTCTCAAGCGATCGCGTGAGCAAGGCACATCGATGGAAGATGTTTCTGAGCGCTTCATCCAGGCATATTTTGAGGATATGGCGCGGTTGAGTGTCAAAGAAGCAGACGCCTATCCGCGTGCGACTCACACCCTTGACGGGATTAAGCGGCTGATTTATGAATTGGAACAGAAAGACTTCGCTTACCCAGCAGCCGGTGATGTTTACTATGCTGTGCGGCAGTTCCCAGAGTATGGAAAGCTTTCGGGACGGAAATTAGAAGACTTGCAAGCTGGGGCGAGTGGACGGGTGGATGTGGAAGACCCAGAGGCGTCCATCAAGAGAGACCCCTTTGACTTTGCCCTGTGGAAGGCAGCCAAACCAGGGGAACCCGCTTGGGAATCCCCTTGGGGTGCTGGGCGTCCGGGTTGGCATATTGAATGCTCGGCGATGATTCGGGAGAAACTGGGAGAAACGATTGATATTCACACGGGTGGTTCTGACCTGATTTTCCCCCACCACGAGAATGAAATCGCCCAATCAGAAGCTGTAACGGGGAAACCTCTGGCTCGTTACTGGCTGCACACGGGGATGGTGAAAGTGGAGGGTGAGAAGATGTCCAAGTCTCTGGGCAATTTCATCACTATTCGCGATTTGCTAAATCGACCTGTTGACCCGATGGCAGTGCGCCTGTTTGTGCTAATGGCTCAATACCGCAAGCCGGTTGATTTTTCGGATGATGCCTTAGAATCCGCTACTAATGGTTGGCAAACTCTTAAGGAAGGGTTGCTGTTTGGTTATGAATATGGCGAAAAGCTGGGTTGGAATCCAAACGCTGTAGGGGCGATGCATGCATCGCCCCTACAAGATGCTGTGGTGGCGCGATTTAATGAGGCGGTGGATGATGACTTCAACTTTGCTGGGGGTTTACCTGTCTTGTTTGAACTAGCTAAGGATTTGCAGCGTGAGGGAAATATCCTTGTGCATCAGGGGAAAACACAGACGCCTCCTCAAGAGTTAGAGCAGCAATGGCACACCCTGGTGACTCTGGCGCAGGTGCTGGGTTTGGAAGCACAACCGGAGGCGGTTGATGAGCCTGTTGATAATTTAAGTGATGCGGAGATTGAGGCGATGATTCAGCAGCGTGCTGAGGCGAGGAAGCAGAAGGATTTTGAGATGAGCGATCGCATCCGCAATGAACTTCAAGCTAAAGGCATTACCCTGATCGATAAGCCTGGTGGTGTGACTACTTGGCATCGTAGCTAATTCGTAGGCTACGTTAGCGCCAGGGTAACGTACCAATCAGCATTGCCTTCAAAACATGGGTGGGTTACTGCTCTTGCCTCACCCACCCTACCATTCCTCTAAATAATGATTGCGATCGCTCAAATTTCCTGACGCGGGTCTTCTCTGGGAGGATGCCAGCCACCTTGCACCCAAAATCGTCGAGATTGTTGAATGAAACGATCTGCGCGACGTTCATCATTTAAGTCGAGTCGATTACAAGTAGCTCGACCTGTGGGTGTGATACCGATAATTCTAGTCCCGTCTACTGTCCAGATAAAGTGTTCAGACCACTGTTGCTGACGGGGATTAAATAAGCGGACTTCTTGTTGAGTTTTAGGATCAATTCCGACAATAAAGTTATAGTGTCGTTCATTGCAGCGACGACAGGCTAAAGCCAAATTATCTACCTCATCCGAACCTCCCAAAGACTGTGGCATTATGTGATCGATTGTAAGGGGAGATGTACTGAGAAACTCAGGATAATGGCAGTATTCGCACCTAAATTTAGCCCGTTGCCGTACAAATTCTTGGATACTATTAGGAATTGTCACGGTTGAGATGCAATTACGGCATTGATATAGCTAAAAATTGTATCTAATTCTCCTATCGCTTCCAGTTCGGCGGCTTCTTCTGGGGTCAGTGAGTCAGCTTTTTTCTTCTCCAGAAGTTCTTTCATGCGATCACCTAGTTCTTCTGTAAATTTGAAGAGATTGAGATTATTGATTTTTTCGACTCGAATACCCATCGTTAGCCATAATGATGGTTTAATTACTACTGGGTTCATAGTGTTATAAAAGATAATTCAAAGTTTTCATTTTAGCAAAAATTCAAACACAAATCGCTCCATCAAATTTGCTCAGGTTACAAAGGAAGCGATCGCTAAATTCTACCCCCTCTGATGAATGGTCGTCTGATGCCAAGCTTGATAGAAGTCTGGGTAATACATATTTTGGGCGCAGCAGTGCATGATTTCAATGCAGTAACCCCGTATTAACCAATTTTGTTGATTTGGTACTAAATCTTGCAGGAATTTTTTTAATCCTTCAACTACTAATCTAGATGATTTACCTGGGATGATTCTTCTTAATTTTAAAAGAGCTTCTATACTTTTACTTGGTTCTTGGTTATTGCTAACTTCTTTAATTAAATCATTCACTGCATCAATCTCAATTCTACCGTTCAAAATCTCTTCTACACTTGGATTATATGTAGAATCACTACTCCCACCAGAAAGTTGACTGGCTTGCTGACTACTTGGTAAATAAGACTTTGAAATATTAATGAGCTGCTTAAAGTCTTCAGCCATACTCATCAATCCATGAATAGTCATAAGCTGTTATGCATTTAAACTGTGATAAGAGCATCGCCCTTATTTTTAATTTTCCGTCCCCATTTAATAACTAACTCTCCTTCGTTTAAAAGATGATGCAATAAATATTCCAGTTCTTCAATTGATTTAAACAGTCG
>DATNQP010000348.1:0-19690 GCA_036703965.1 Leptolyngbyaceae cyanobacterium | reverse complement strand
TTCATCAACGATGACTAAATCCCAGGAACGAGTTGTGACTAGATTGAAGTGCTTTGCTGATTTAGCCGTATTGAGGGAGGCAATCAGGCGGTTATTCGTTCTCCAAAATTCGTCGGGGTTGAGTTGGAGTTGTTTGTCGTCGCTGGTAACGGTGTCGATCCCAAATTTCGTTTGCAATTCCTGTTGCCACTGAGAGACGAGGGACGCTGGGGTGAGAATCAAGAGGGATTGAATCATACCTCGTGCCAGATACTCACTTAAGATGAGTCCCGCTTCGATGGTTTTCCCCAGTCCTACTTCATCGGCGAGGAGGGCGCGTCCTCCCAGTTGTCTGAGGACTTTTCTGGCGGTTTCGATTTGATACCAGTGCTTGTCAATAGCAGTAAGGGTGGGAAGGCAGACGAGTTGATCGTAATCTGCCATCACGGATAAGTTGAACAGCTTTTTTCGGGCTTCGTAGTAGTTAATATCGTCGCCTTGCCCATCGGCAAGTGCTTGTAAGGCACTGGAGTGATTGAATTTAAAGGTGTACAAGCTGTCCATGCTCTATTGTTCCCCTAGTTCAATGGCTGTTGCCCAAAGAAGGCACGCTAGGTGTTTAAGTATCTCTCATGGTAATTAAGGAAGCAACTAGAACTATTGCACCCAGCGAGATGAAACTAGACCAGCTTGGTGAGTTAGATTTAGGATTAGGTAAAACAACCTCATAGTGTTCCACTGTTGGGAACGGGTCATAGAAGTGACCTTTTAACGGTTGGAGAACAATGCTAGTCCAAAAACCTTCAGTGCAGGTCATTGAGCATGGTGGTATCGAAGCCCGAATCTATCAAGTGCAGCAGGGTTATCGGGTTGAGGTCAGTGGTTTGGACACTGAGTTTTACTGGGGCATCCTGGCATTTTTGGGAGTGAGCAAGAACTCTGGGACTGGCTAAGACCTCAACTCTACGCTCTTATAGATGACGGATTGGTGCTTGGTGGTGAGTGGATGATGCTTGAGGGGGATTTTGACGGTAATGAGAGATATGGGGATTGGTTCGTCAATCAAACCGTTCAACGCTGGGAGGGCTACGACCCACTGACTAACCGCTGCCACACAGCCCCGACTCTAAGGGCGCTTAAGGAAAAGATAGACTTGATTGAGTCAGAGAGATTGTGCTCTCAAGCGATAAGCTGATGTTTTTTACGTAAAACTATTTTAACAATTTTACTTTTGGCAAAGCGTCCGAGCCTATCTCGGTTCCCGAACCCACTTCCGGGTTAGCTTTAGTTGAATTTTGGGCTGCGAGCGACAACTTCATTGCTCAAACGAGGGAATTGCAGAAGGCTTGAGCGGCTTGATGGGAAACTGTCACGAGCCCGTTCTTTGGGGGAAGCAGGCGGCAACGCCTGCCTTCCCACCCGACAAGCTGTTATGCGGGGTAGTTCGGAACCTGACCCGTGTAGGTGATTACGAGCAGAATATTCTCGATCGCCTCGGTTTCAAACAGTGCCCTCGGTAATTGTCCATCTGCTAATTCCGTCTCTAGTGCCAGTTCCCATGTGCCAAAGGGTGACATGCCGATCATAGGTGTCCAACTGATGCCATTACCTCGACGAGTACTAATCGTGGTACCGTCTATCGTTGTGGCTCTACCTCCAACCGTTCCCGTTCCATGCTGGTCAGTGAACAAGAGACGGGTAACAGGGATTTCAACGTCAGCACGATCGATGCGGGCAAAATAGAGAACAACATGCTGTATCCTGAGATTCTCGATATTGGGTGGAAAATCTTCCCGGCGTGTTTCAAACTGAACGACCATTGGAGTCGTTGTTTGGTCGGGATTATTCAGGTCATACCAGGCATCTGCGAAGGTATTGCGGAAGCTGAAGAGACGATCGCTATTCACTTTGCGATCTAAGGTCTGCAAGACCTGTTGTTGATAGGTGTAGCTATTGAGTGAAGTGTAGTCAATCGTAATTAGGACAGTTGCAATGGAATTGAAGTCAAAACGATTGGTTGCTTTGGGCAGGCGAAATTCCCATTGCGTGTCTACACCACTGCCCTCAAAGGGACGCAGCAGTTCAGATTGAAGATCGAGTTCAAAAACACCTGTTGCATTCATGGGTGATGTTAATGCCACTTGTTCTGGTTCACGTCGGATGGGAACAGTTTGGACCCGATCGCCGCGAATGACAACTCGCGAAATGCCAGAACTGGTGAGTGTGGCTTTTATACCTTCGGTGGGAGGGACGAGGGCAACGACGGATACTCGCACTTGGGCAATCAGCCGCAGATAGTGTCCAGGGAAATCGCGATCGAACCATTCCATTGACGTAGGAAACACGAGCACTCCCGTTTCCCGGAACTGTTGAAACTCAAACGGGAATAGCTGCGCTAGATCAAAGGTTTTGCTGAGTTGAAGCTTACGCTTATTAGTTTCAAAAGCATACTGATCCAGTTGATAAAGATCCTGGAGCAATCGGGCAGAGCCTGTCAGTCCCCTCCGGTCTACGATCGCCTCACCGGGGTTACTGAAGCTGTTGCCTCGTCCTGGTGTATCCCAATAATCAGCCTGAATGTACGTGGCTGAGGCTTCCTGGCGCTCGAAAGCCAGTTGATTTTCTGCAAGTTTGGCGACGGCAGTTGCCTGTTGCAGGAAATAGCGATAGACACTTTCTAAAACATCGCTCATCCAGCGATACAGTTCTTCGTTGAGGAACTTCGTCTGGAGGAACAGCAACACATCTGTTGCATGCTCAACCTCAATTTGAGAGATAGCATGCTCTTGTCCTACCACTCGAAGTTGTGCCTGAGCAATTTGAATTTGTTGATTCCCCATTGAAACATCGATCGCCGCCAAGCCCTGCTGCAATCCCCACTCCTGGTTGCGACGCTCAAAGCTGGCTAAGGCTGAGTTGGTTTGGGCACTGGTTTCAGCTTGAATGGCTTGGACATTGTAAGCTCCTTCTGCGATCGCAGAGCTAGCAACAACAGTAGATAAAAGATTCCTCATAACTACGCCCGGTACCCAGGTTGCTTCACTCCAACTTTCCGGTATTGCAGACAAGCCTGCACTGGCAACTTGTCCTACAGTACGAGCGCGTGCCGCCCGTTCCTGTGCCTGCCCTGCGTCCTCATATGCTTGCAACATATTCCGCTCAAATTGATTTTGTCCAGCCGCGATCCATTGGGAGTATGTGTTTGCCCGAAGTTGAGCACTGCTTCGTTGCAGGTTTGCCAGTCCAACTTGAGAGCGAGCTTCCCCAATCCGTAGCTGCTGGAGTTTTTCTTTTGCCTGGGCAAGGGTGATGCCCTGCCGTGCTTGCAGACGGGCAAAGGCTTCCTGCTCTACATTCACCAGGGCAGATAGAAATGCTGCTTCCATTTGTTGGGCAAGATTGACCAGTTCCTTGGCTCGATCGATCAGGAAAGCGTAGCGATAGGGCGTTGGTTGAATGCGGGGAAGTCCTGGGAGTGAAAGATTTCCAGAAGCACCAATTAACGGCAAACCGCTCTCAATACCAATGGGTGCTGCATAGGGTTCTACCTCTCGCCGCATCCCAGCAATGTTGAGACAGTTTTGCAATTTATACAGGTTCAGGGTTGCCCGCAGCCGTAGAGCTTTCAAAACCGGATTAGACGGTACACAGAAGTTAAAGGATAGCGCTCCACTTAAGGAGAAGCGATTGAGGCTAGCCCCTGCCAGACTTTGCTGCGGCATTGCAGCAGTAATTTGTTTCAGAGTGGCAGTACGCTGAGGGTTGAGTGGGTTTAAGGCACTCAAGCGACCAAACGGCGATCGCCCATTGCCGTTATCTGGGTTCGCATCGTCTGCAACTGTTGCTCTCAACCAGGGTAACTCTACCGTTCCATCTTCTAACTCAGCTTCTGAGATGCCCGCGATCTCTGATACATTGGCTAAAAACTGCCGTCCTTGCCGCTGAACAACCCCTGTTAGGCTACGAGAAGCTGGCAGATGGGGAAGTAGCCTGTTCTCAAACTCCTCTAGATGGGTAGCTCTATCCTCTATTACCTTGGCTAGCACTTTAACTGGCGGACGAGTAGATGCCGCTTCGTTGACGATCGTCTGCATCTGCTGAATTTTTTGCCCAGTCGTTAAATCACTATTGGATGCCGTTTCGTTGAGGGTAGCGACGATGGTTTGCAGACGAGCAGCAGGTTGTCTCATCTGGGCAAGCGTGGCTTGTACGCTGTTGGACCAATTCGTGGGTCTCCCTTCTACTACATCAATGTTGAGCTTTTTAATAAACTCATCACACAGACCCAAGAATCGGTTTAGTTCAGGGCTATCCAGTAGCTCTAGTGCCTGGTTGTAAAGGATACGGGCGCGAGCTAAGGACTCTGCTGTATCGTAAGTGAATTCTCCGTCAGCATAGTCTAGCAGGCAACGGATAATCGAGAGCAGGGTGAAGCGGGTATAGGTGTTTGATCGAGTTACGGCGATCGCATGGGGATTGGTGGCATCGTCTAGCCAATCTTCAGCGCGATCGAAATTAAACTCAAGCTTCTCTTCGGCAACAAGGCTATAGGCAATTTTGCGCTTTTCTACTTTCTGGGTGTAGTCATAGACCAACCGGAACCAATCCAGTGCCTCTTGATAATATCCACTGCGTTGGAGTTGCAGCGCTAGATGTAGTGGCACATCTCGATAGGCTTCATGCAAATATACCAACACGGAAGGGGGAGCGTTGCCATTGAGTTGATAGGTGTCTTCGATTAGTGCTTTGCGTGTCTGTAAATCAGCGGCAGAAATTTGGGGTGTAATGTCAAATGGGCCTAATCCACGAGGAGTGATTCGCTGTTTTCTTGGGGCACTGAGTACGTTGCCAGAACGCCTTAGCTTCATGCGATAGAAACCATTGCTCGCGCCGAAGGCGATCGCTTTCTGGGGATTTGGAACCTTCTCTTCATCGCCCCCAGAAGGAATAAAGTACAAGAAATCAAACGCTACAGTCCCCTGCAATTTGACTTCAATGTTTTCATCTTCAGCGTTTACATTTTCATTTACATCACGGAGTCGAAATGTTGTCGCTTTTTTGTAAAATGCATCTGTTACAGTTTCTATCAATCCTTTGCCATTGGCGAATGCTTTAATATAATGATCAGCTAATTTCCACTGTCCTAATGGCCGATGTTCATAATCAACCTGATCGAGCTGCTGTACTTCACTAATGAAGATATTCAGCCCAGTTTCCTGATGTAGTCCTAGTAGCTCATCTTTTTTTTCATTTGCTTCTTCTGGAGGATTATAACTCCAAGTTTTAGGAGTTAGCATCAGTAAATTTAACAGATTACCATTAAAGTCGTCCCAATAGCCTATTTCCCCTAAGGGAATCTGTATACCAAATCCCTCCTGTATGACAGTCTTAGTCAATTGAAATGTAGTTGTAAACTTTAGTTTAAAGTTACTCAAACTGACTCCAACAGTACTTCTTAACCATTCATCGATTTGATTAACTGATGACAATGGTATACCTTGAGGGCGAAGCTCAACCGATCGTCTAACAACTGCATACCTCGTTTGATTATTAGCGCGATAGGAAACAAAAACGTCTGCTGGTTTTGACATTGTGGGCCAGGTAAAGGCTCCTGCAAATTCACCCCGAGCAATTCGTCGCCAGAAGCCGTCATCTTTACTTGTTACGGGTTCACTTGAAAAAATTCGATATACTAGCCAACCGTCATGCCTGTGAACGATCATCATGTATTCATTATCACTGCGTTGCAGCAATGCACAAACTTTGGCAATTTCTTCAGCTAACACATTGCCAAACAGAGGCATCCAGCCAGACCCTGCCCAGTCTGTTGCAGAGCCATTAAGATTACGTATAAAGATTCTGCCGTTGGGTACTCTGATCGCCAGAATGACGTAAGTTAATTTTGGCTTGGATGTAGCATTAGAAGGGGCAGGTTGAGATAGAGCAGCAGTTATTTCACTACTAGGGCGCTTTTGTAGGGCAACGGCTGTAAAGTCTGTTTCGGCACCGGGAGGGAGATCTAGCTCGGTTGGACTAATCCACGATTGCTTATCTAGATTAAACGGAAACATCATCAGCCGATTGCGAGATTCATGCCGAATTTTGACAAAAAGCAAAATCAGGCGCTGCTGGTTGGGAGTTTCGTGAGGCACAGCCCCGATAATCTGTAGCACGTTGTCTGCTTCGGGAACAACTCGCCATGAATCCTGCGTATCCTTCCCGTCAAGACGACCATGAAAGCTGGAGGTATAGACTCTGCCGCTATTGGTGGCTAGGGCAAACAGATGCACTCGCGACTCACTACTAACCGAGATCGGGTTGCAGCCTTCCTTACGGGTAACGGGTGTACTAACCTGACAACTTGCCTGCACCTCCAGGTTGCAAATATCCTGAAAATAGTCCGCATAGTTACGTCCTGCTCTACAGGCAGCTTCAGGCGTCATCTGCGATGGCAACTTCTCAACTAACTTAGAAAAGTGGCTGGATTGTTTAGACTTCAGAGTCGGCAATAGAATGTTTTCAGGAAACAGAAACACCTGCATGGCAGATTTCCAGGTTTCATATGACCCAATCCATTGCCAGATGCGATCGAAGTTTGTCTGGGTTTCATTATCAAATTTGAGATTGGGATAAGTATCTAACAGATACCCAGTCCGTATTCCCCAAAGCAGCAATTGCAGCGTTTTGATTGCTTCACTGACCCAGGTTGTCATTTGGCAACCCCCTGCTTTGGTGTCAGTCAAAAGCATTTTTGCCAGCCGCTCAGCTTTTGCTGCCAGTCCATTTTCCGTGACACTAGTTTTCAAAAACAAAGCATCGCGTAACAGGGGTAATGTGATCTCTTCCGTATCGCTCACTGCCTGCTGCAACGCTTGAATGACACTTTGTTCCTGGTTAATGCGGGCTTCCAGCAAATCAGCCCATTGCTGAGCAGCCTGGAAATCAGTTAACCATTGAGATTGAGGAGATTCATTGGGTGTCTCATCATCAGGACGCAGAGTAAATAGAGCGGAATTTAAACTAATTTCTGCTTGCTGTTCAGCTTGCTGCCAATCTGCATATTCCCGCCGCTTTCGCATCTGCCCCAGAATCGCGTCAACCTGCTCCCACTCGGAGGTGGCGATCGTGGCATTGAGTCCGGTTAACTCATAGATGCGGGTCAGGAAATTATATTCTGGGCGAGTGAGGCTGAGTTGTTCGAGCCGAGGTTGCAGGTCTTGTCCCTGGCTGAGAGCCGTTGCCAGTTCATCCAGTATTGTAGTGCTAATGCCTAGTTCACTGGCAGCTAACGCGGCTTGTAAGCTATCGAGCGCCGTTGCTTTGGACTCTCTGGCTTGTTGAATCGCACTCAGGATAGTTTCCAGCCAATCGCCTCGTTCCGTCCATAGCGATAAAGCTGGATTGGTTAAACCTTGGGGTAAATCGGAGCGGAAGTTAGAAGGGGTGAGATTGTTGGGGTCGATCAAGGGGGGACGACTGCGACGACGCAATGCCTCCTCCCACTGTTCACGCTCAGCTAGAGTTGCCAACCAGATGGCAGGTGTATCGGCTGCATCGATCGGCAGCCAGAAGAGTTTTGGTCCAAACAGTAGAGCCAGGTTTTCCTCTTCATCAATCCAGGCGGGATAGAGCGTACCCACCACATGAGCACGAGTCAAAATGTTGAAGCTTTCTTGCCAGACTGCGTCATCAATGTCTTCAACGCCTTGCTGTTGCACCTGGGTGGCGATCGCCATCAACCGTGTAAAGCTGGCGACAGTAAGGTGCAAAGATGTCACTTGCTGTTGGGCAGTTTCGGCATCTTCTCCAGACTGTAGCTGCTCTGCCCAGAGCTGTAGTTGTTCGATCGGTTGACCCAACTCACTGGCAATCAGAGAGTCAAGTCCATTAGTTTGCGGATCAGCCTGAATCAACTGTTGGCGATACGCCTCTACTGCATCACGACGAGACTGAAACAGCGAAAATGCCTGGTTTTCTGCTAGCGGTTCCCGGAAATAAGCCTCAGTGAGAAGGAGGGGGTTCACGACGGGTAGGAGCGTATTGCTGTAGTCGTCATCGATCCAATCCTGTTGTTTCCACAGAGACTGTAGCCGTTCAAGCTGCCAGGTTTGTAGAAGTGAGGAGGGTGGTTCTTCTAGAGGATTGTTCCTCGTATCCTTGAAACCAAAAATCTGTTCCAGGTTCGCTTCCGTAACTTCGCTGGGTGTTGCGTGAATGTCTCGAAACAGCTCGACTAAATTGACAACCTGAATTCCTAGACGCTCAGCAGCAGACTGACGCTCGAGATCTTCAAGTTCGGACTGTGTAAAGGTTTCTTCAGCAGGCTGTAAACGACGTAGTTCCTCAAAGCTGCTTCCCAATCTTTCTAGCAGAGTTTGATAGGTCACATTGCGGTAGGAGCGATAAGTGAGATCGAACTGTGGGGTAGGTTGGACAAATCCTCCTGGATCTGATGATGCACTCAATAATGCTCGCAGTGCTGCAATACAAGTCCGGACTTGTCGCACTTTTTTATCAACTGCTTCGCAAGAGACGGGCAGTTCACGAAATGGTTTATGAAAGGTATTTTCTAAAAAAGGCAAGGTAACATTGGCATTACCATTCTTGACATTCTTCAAAATGTAAGACAGTAAATCTGCTAAATAGGCTAAGGGACTCACCGCAGAGTCACAGTCTTGGCAACCACACTGAATAGAGCTAATGTAGTATTGTTTAACTTCTTCTGGAATAAAACGATAGTCATCCACTAGCTCTGTTGTCAATCTCAGCGCCAGTGAAGCACGGGTGTTTTCCAAGAGTTGTTTGTAGTTGAGCGCTTCTATATACAACCTGGCTGCCCTTGCATCACCCCCTATCGATTCACGAAGAGTCCCTACAAAATTGGCACGGGTATCGCGGGCAATAGCAAGCAGACCCGTATATCCCCGGTCTAAGACAGCAGTCTGAACATTGACATCATCCACGATCGCACTGAGTTTTGCGCGTGCTCTCAAACGGCGCATCTCTGGTGTATCCAGGTCTTCTGTTTGGCTCAGGTTACAAAGCAAATCCTTCAACGTGCGGATGTTTCGCCTATTTAAGATTTGGGCCAGTTCTGGTGGCGCGACTGCTTCGATTGGGGCAGAGCGATCGGCCTCTGCATCTAATTGAATTCGGATTTGTTCAACCTCTTGTTGATTGGGCTGAGCAACGATCACAATGTCACTAATCTCTCGATCGTCTTCGTTGGTGATGATTAACCGTAAATTGCGTCCTGTTCCTTCCGGTGCATCTGTGGGTAAAACAAAGGAAATCTCAAATAGTCCCCGCGTCTCTGTGACTACTTCGCCGAGATCCTGTCGTTCTGCCTCAGCATCTAGATCTACAACTTGAACGCGGAAATTGGGCAGTGGCTGTTCTGTCTCTGCATTCAGCAGTTGCCCAATAAAGGGATGCGTGGTTAAGCGATCGGTTTCAAACTGGAAGGCGTAAAGCTGTTCAAGAATTTCATCGAGCTGATCTAGGATGTTGGGGATAATTCGTTCGTCAACTGCTATTCGCAAGGTTTCGCGTAATTGAACCGTTGGAATACGCAACAATTCTTCCAACACTTGAGGTAAGTCTTTGCGGAACCAGCCATAGAAAGCAGCTAAAAGAATCTGAGTAGTACGAGCCAATTGGTCAGCCAGACGCAAAAACTCCAGACGCTGCCGCAATTGCATACGCTCTAGACAGATAGGCGCTCTGGGATTGCGAACCAGTTCTTCGACTAAAAAGGAAATATCTCGATCGAGGGTGAAATCGGCTGGTTCTACGCCTTGTCGTAGAGATTCAAGCGCTTCTTGCAGTTGCTCCAGCTCAGAGAGTCCGCGTTCCGGCGGTGACACTGGCTGCAAGACCAGATCGATGCGTTCTTCCTCTCGCGCATTGAAAACAATGTCTGATTCGCCAAAGAGCCTTCCATCAACCGTCGATGCTTCTACACGAAGGTCAGCCGTGTGGGCTTCATTCTGCTGAAACTGACTTTCGCTATATTCAAGTCTATATGATGCTGAAACGGAGAAAGGACCTTGAAGCAGAATTTCACCCAACAGTTCCTTACTCCGAAAATCTTCGTCCCACACTCGAACCGTGATATTTGGAATAATTGGAGTGCCAGGAGGGTTAAAGGTAATAACTCCAGATACAACTGCCATTGGTCTATCCTTTATTTTTTCAAGTGTTAGGGAACGGTGCGATTGTGGGTGTAAAACTCTAGAATCTAGAATTACCAATGATTCAATATGCTCTGCTGTTTTGTGTGGGCAATGCCTACTTTACTAGCTGACTTTGCTTTTCAAGTGTTACCAGCCAGTGCTGACGGTAGCCAAATAAAAGTTTACGAACAGATGGTTATAATTGTTCAGCATGCTACTTGCTTTCATTGTGGATAATGCTCAACCAACTCCTCAGAATACGAACTCTGCTTCCGCCACTTCTCATCGCCTACTTCTTAAATATTTTTCACCTTCTTCAGTCAAGCTGTAAAACACATGATGATATGTACGTTTACCTGACTCAGTTTTATGATATGCGAAGTCTTTATAGTGAGGATGATTAGAAATCGTTGGAAACAATGCCTCATTTACATTTAATGGCTCAGGAAGTGGATTTTCTTTAAGTTGTTTATTCTGATAGGTTTCATTTTTCTTGAGTATGTTGAGTGCCGTTTTTCCTCCTTTCCAATATATTGAATTGCCAACTGGATTCTTTGTCGATTCTGTAATCGCTCCAATAGTCGCCGCAATGGAGTTTCTTACATTGATGTTTTCCTCTCTATTTATACGATTTAAATTTTGTCTGTATTTAAAAAATTCTTTATAAAGACGGTAAGGCGCATTCTCTGAAAAGAAGCCTAGCTTTATATGTCTTTTGTAGTTGTTATACTTGTTTGAATCCTGCTTAAATTCTTTAATTATGTTGTTAATTGCATGAGCATAATAATCAATGATTTCTTTTGCACCTGCGCTTTCTCCATATGCCCAATGTGCTCTATCAAGAAACTCTTCATGAGTTACTCCATATTTATTCGTTAAATTGACTGTTACATCTAGTAACTTGACTGCATCCCAATCCGTTTTATCTTCTTTAGTAAGATTTTCTATGGCTTTTTGAGTTGAGACATACACTTTATTATCTGATATATTATCAGTTCCTAAATGGAATCCATCTTGCGAATAAAAATCACCCTCGCCCGTTGGATCAATTTTATTGACAGGGCTATTTGAGCCATAAGTGTATGGGCTTTGCCAAAAATACTCATCAGCTAATGGATCGACAGTTGACCATCTACTTAGCCAACTAGCGTAATATCTTGCTTTATGATAATTCAGCCCACTCTCTTCATCCCTCTCTTTCCCTGTAAATCGATATCGTTTTCTGGCAAAACTACCAAAACTGGTTTCACCATAAGGCGTATATTCTTCTCGGTTAATCAACTCACCTGAGTTGTCAATCACGACATTGCTACTTCCCAAACGATCATTCAATTGAAACTTTACGGCAGGTGTTGAATCATTTGAAAAAGGTTCACCCACTCGTACTAATGCAATTCGCTGTTGGTCATCCATTACATGCAGAGTATTATTTTCTTGCGTTCCACTAAGAGTGATTTGACGATGATGCTCGAAAATGCCATCCACATACACCGTCACATCAACTTGTTCCCCCGGACGACGCACCCATTTCATCACTCGTTGTCCCGTTGCATCGTATAGATAATGGGCATGAATGGAGGGTTCTGCGGTTCCGGTTTGAGTGCGGAAGGCTTTCATACGGTCACTATGATCCCACTCAAAATGACGCGCCAACGCTTCACGCACTAAATTGCCGTTGTCATCATAGACATACTCAATCTCGGTTTGCCCGATCGCCACTCTCGATAAGCGATTATTTACAGGCACTGGATCACCATTCGTAACCAGCGTAAAATCTCGATTTTTAGCCTGCATGCTGCCATCACTTTCAAAATGCTCATGGCGCAACTGGAGCATATTGCTTACCGAATTGTATTGATATTGCTCCCGATACGCCCTGGTGCGAGTCAGATCCACACAACGGGGCTGATCGTCCCAAGGTGGAGATTCCGGAGGGCGATCGCACTCCCGTCCCGTCGCTGTCAACAGGCGATAAATAGCGTCATAGCTAAAGGCGCGATCCAGCGCATCTTGTCCCAATTGCGAGTTGAGAATGCCACTTTCGGGGGTGCGATCGCTGATTGTCGTGATATTCCCCACCAAATCATACTCATAGCCAAAATCCTGTAACGGTGCGCCTGTAGGACGATAGGTTAAAGGGTCGGGTTGGGTGTAGCGATCGCTCCGTAACCGCCGCAACCGGAACGTCTCCGAATCATAGACATACCGCGTCATCACACCATTGCCATAGGCAATCAAGATCCGCTGTCCCTTGGCGTTATAAGCGATTCGCTCCACATATACCTCATCATTCAGCCTCACCTGCTCCAGTGCCCCTGCCCGGTGATACTGTGGACGTAACTCCCGCCGAGTCCCTTCCACATCTTCGGGATAGCGCATTACCTTCACCCGATTTAGCGCATCATAGGTCATCGACGTGACATATTCTGTTGGATTGAGTAACGTTTCCGCATGGCTTTCCAGACTGGCTCCATTCGGGACTTCCCAATTCACTCGGAAGGCATTCACCTGCCAGTTATTAGCGGCGGCTGACTCAAACACAGCTCGGATGGGTGCATCGGCTATTACTCGCCGCACCTTCGCCAGCAGATTGCCTTTAAAATCAAACTCCTCAAATGACAGTTGCCCTGCTTCGTCATAATGCTGCACCAGTTGACCCAAGCGATTCAGCTCTCTGGCGGCAGTGCGATCGGCTTCCGATTGTGCTGGACTGCTGCCATCCCCATATTCCAAAATCTCCCGCAAGGTCATTTGACTATCCGCATCATCCCGTGTCCACAGTTGAGTCGGGCGATTTAGCAAATCATAGGCTTGCAACACCAACGTACCCTTACTGTCTCGACGCTCGATCGCATTACCGTTCGCATCCAGAATGATTCGCTTGGTTCCAGCATCAATACTTTCTGTTCGTAATGGATTATTCGCCAAATCATATAGATAGCGAAACGCCTCTCGCCCTAGCGCATCGGTCACTGTCAGCAAATTGCCGCGAATGTCATAAGTTGAACGAGTAATATACCAATCATTGGGATCGGTGCCATTGCGTTCTACGATTTCAATTGTGCGTCCCAAGGCATCGATGACCGCACTACTTGGCGTGAAATGATGGTGGGCAGGAGCGCGATCGGTGAGGGGGATTAGCGTTCCATCTTCCAGGCTTCGATTGCTGATAGGAGCTAGGTCATTGGCATCATAGGTGTAGGCTTCCCAGGGCGTAGGGGTGAACTGCTCTGGATTGCTCAAGTCCACTGGCACGCCATAAATCACCCGCTGTTCCGAACCATCCGGGTTCAGCGTGCGAATCACCTGCCCACGCGGGTCATAAAACATCGTCGCCTTCTGACCCATTTCTTCCTCAAGTGGCTGGGCATACTCCCATCCTGTGGAATAGAACGGCTCATACTTCTCAACCACCCGCCCCTTGTTGTCGTAGATCTGCCAGCCACTCACTACTACGGTTGGTGACGCTTCAGACGCTACAACTTGACCCACAGCATCGGCGATCGCAGCCGATTGATCCATAGGCAAACCCACGTCACCCCCAAACGGGAATTCGCCAAAAACCTCTTCCTCCGCCTGAGTGCGTGTTTGCAGCAGTCGCCCAAAGCCATCGGAATACTCCCTAGACTGAATAAAGCGTTCCAGAAACTGTTCTATTTCGTCTTCTGGGAATAATGCCTCAATCTCTGACTCTGTTAATAGTGGTTGGTTGTTCTGACTGCGCTGTTCGTTTTCTGCCCGGATGACTTCCCAGAAATGCTCTTCTCGACGAATCGTGCGAACGGAAATTGGCTGCTGCCGCTCGGTAAATGCTAGGAAGTCATAAACCAATCGTGTTCCGGGAACTTCTGGCGTATCGCCAACCTTCTCGCCCTCTTTCCCCATGACCGCAGTGCTAGTGAGCAGTCCCAGCGGTGAGAACGTAAACGCCTGTCGATTGCCATTCGGATCGCTGACCTGATTCGGTTGCATGACGCGATAGTCGTATTCGGCTTGTGTCGTGAGTCCGACCGGATCGGTGACCGTGAGCGGCAATAGGTCAAACTCGTCATAGGCGATCGCGGTATCTCGCCCAAATGGATCGCGAGTGACCCGCAACAAGCCGCGCCCCTGCCCATCTGCATCGCTTTGAAAGTCATAGCTCTGCCGAGCCGTTGTGACAAAATAGCCTCGCTCATGCTCGTCATCACCGGGATGGAAGACGTAGCCTGCCAAAGACAGTAGTTGCTCTCGAAATGATTCTGGGTACTCATCCATCCAAGTTGGATTGCCACTAGGTTCCAAATATGGAGGCATCTCTGGCGGATTCAAAACTGAATCACCACTCCTGTAAGCCTCCTGTAAAATTGCCTCCGTTAAGACAAGAGTTTCCGTCCGCACCAGTGCGCCAAAGTTCCCCAGTTCGCCTAACGGCAATCCCTCAAATGCAGCACCATCGTAGAAATTGAAGGACTGGTTGATTAACTGACGCGAAATGATTCCCGCTAAGGCATCTTGTCTGAGTTGATCGACAGTAATGAGTGGTACGTTACCATCCATTCTGAGTTCGTAGCTGGTTGCCGCTCTTGCCCGATCGACCATGTAAACCTGATCCTCATCCCTCTGGGAAAAAGAGGTTTCTGTGAAGGTTGCCAAGTAATCGCGACGCTCATCTGCCCAAGCTCGCCACTGTCGAGAACAGGCGATCGCTACCTGCTGACGGGGTTGACCATAGTCATCATAATCAGCCGTAAAGCTAAACTGTGTCATTGGCTCTTCGCCTCGCTCCCACTGAGTTGTGCGTTGAGCCAAAGAATGGGGGAAGAAAATCCGTAACCGTTCCGTATCTCCCAAATTCGGCGGCGTTTCCTCGCGAACCCCGTTCACAGATTCTGTCACGGTGTAGGGACGCTCTTGCTGATCGGTTCCATCTAAGGCATAGAGTTCGGTTCGCAGAACTTGTCCTCGCAGTGTTCGCAATGCCTCCCGCTTCGCCCGTCTAGGTAGCCCATTTAAGAACTCAGTCATTTCAGATGGACGTTCTAAAACCTGTGGATTGCCCAACCAATATTCATCGCTGTAATTCACTTCCTCCCATTCACCAAACTCATCACCGATTGGACCCTGATGGAACCAGGTTTTGGTTAGTGTTGGTGGTGAGAATTGAATGCGATCGCCGTCAACTAACTCAAATGGGATCGCCCCTCCGTGCAACCCTGCTTGGTTGTAGTCCTCAAAGGTTTCTGTGTCCAACTGTTCAACCCGCCCAAAGCCCCGGAATTCCCTTTCTGCCCCATCCCAGTAGCCGTGGTGATATCTGTATTCTGTCGTCAGTTTCCCTCGTGAGATCTGGTCGATTACCTCCACTGTGGCAACCACCTGCACGGGAAAAGGCAGCGGTGTTTTCCATCGAGTTGCAGGTCGTGCCTCATCCTCTAAGTAAAACCGAATCGATGGGGCATAGCCAACTCGCGTTAACGCTCCCATGTGATTGTTCATCTCACTCAAGAGATAGGGCTTCACACCACCGGTAAAATCCAGGAAGTAAAGGTGATGGCGATCGAGTTGATTAGCATCGGTACTCCACAGCACGCCTGCAATCCCCGTTCCCAATAGATCTACTAACCGCACTCCATCCATATCGGAAACGGGAGGAGTGCCCTTAATTTCGATCGGATCGCTCCAGCCATTGCCGCTCTGGTTAATCCAGAGAATCACCTTGTTGTAATCGACATAAACAATATCATCCAGACCATCCCCATCAATATCACCAATCAAAACGCGGCGTGGGTCATAGCCATAGGCAAAGCGAGGACTGTTCCGCATGGAGATGCGTTTACCCCAGTTGCCATAGCCCAAATTAGGCCAATACTCGATATTGCCGTCATGCACCAGCAGGATATCCTGCAAGCCATCTCCGCTCATATCGCCCCACTTCACACGGGGCTCGGAAAAATTAACATTGGGAAACTTTCTGATATCTTGCCGCTCAACCCAGCGGGTTTCCGTCCACCCTGCATGAGGGTCATTGAAGAAACACTCCAACCGACTGCCCGATCGAATCACATCTGTGACTCCATCTCCAGTCAAGTCCACTAGTTGCACCTCTGGATCTGCCAGGTTGAAGCTTGGGGCTACGTCATACCGCTGGAACGACTTGCGATCCCACAAGCCACCAAATCGCAGGGGAAAGTATCCTGAGAGGCGATCGCTGGTCACCAGTAAATCAATTCGTCCATCCCCATTGGCATCAATGAGTTGTACACCCGGACTGGCAAGCGTTAGCCCTGCGGGTGCCGTCCTCATCTCACGCGGCAAATCAAACCGTCCATTACCCAGATTGCGCCAGTAGCGAACGGTGCCATTCATTTCCAAAATGTCTGGCAGTCCGTTCCCAAATAAATCCGCTAATTCTAACTCTGGAGCAGAGAGCGATCGCACGGGTAAATCTCGCCCCTCCAATGGGAACAAATCTCGTCCCACGGGTTCAAACCGAGTGTAATCAAATTCAAGCGGCGGCAGGGATTCTCTGCGCTGTTCAGGATCGAGATTGTTGTCGTCATGTCCCACAACCCGAACCTGACTCAGCAGGGATACTCCATTCAGTGGCAGTCTCTGATTCAGGTTTTCCAGGTCATCCCGCTGATCCAGGTACACGAACTGATAGGAGCGAACTGGAATTTCCCCATTCGCATTTGTCAAAACCACAATTTCTCGACATCGCTGGCGTGTTCGGATCTCAAACCCCGATCGATACTCCGAGAATGGGTCAGGACGGTCTTCGTATCCAAACCGCACCTTCACCAGGAATTGAGGATCGTCTCTGTCTGCATAATCGGCATATTCAATCTCACTCAGGTAAAGCTGATCCCAATAGTGAGGGTCGTTTTCGGGGTCGTCCTCTGCTGACACATCACGGTCATATCTGTATTCAATCCGATTGCCGAAAGGATCAAGCGTTAAAGATAAATTCCAAGCAAAAACCTTGCTTCGATCCGATGGATCGGTTACAACGGCAGGATCTTGCCATGAATCACTTTCATTCTCTGCTCTTGGCGTACCATAAAAGCTGACTAATCCATCTTTACTCCAGACCTTCCAGTAATCATTACTGCCATCTCGATGATGCTCAATTCGGGCAAACAGCCCTTCTGTGCGGGGACGATAGCGGGTCAGTCCTGGCAACCTCTCAATGGGCACTAAATCTTCCGCACCTGATAGAACAAATGTGTCTTGCTCATCGTCGTAGCGGGGAATCCCTTGAGAAGTTTTTCGCATCACGCCCGGAATGCTTAAGCCCCAGCCCAGACCCCAGGAACTATTACCATTTCCCGTACTATAAACCAGGCTTAATTGAGGTTGAAACCCATTGCGACCTGAAGGTAAAGCGATCGGCACTGTAAAGTTACCCGTTCCCGTATGTAAGTCGGGGGAAAATGTTTCACCAATGCCTTGTAATGCTCCGCCTCCTTGAGGCAGGGAAATGACTTGACCAGAAATACCAGACTTGTTGCTCATGGGTATTGTCCTTGAGGGCGCAATCAAGGCATCTTCCGCTAACTGCACATCTGTACTGAAACTCAAAGATCGAACAGCTAGATTGAGGATAGGGAACGAAATCGTAATGCTAGAGATATCTGTCTATACTGACATTGATTTAATTACTTAATGAGATATCCTCTACGTGAATTTGCAAGAGTTTACAAAACGTATTAAATTGGAACGATTGCTGCAACAACAGGTTCATTAGTAAGAGACGATAGCTACAAAGAGTGTCATTCCCACAGGGTGAGGACGAGTCGAAGCGATCGCACCTTTTAACACTTCAACAGTAAGGGGCTTATCGTCGGGCAGACTTTTAAAAACTTCGGTTCTTCAGTACTTAGTATGCTAAATCAATAGGATAAGCCGGAAAAAAGAGAGAAATTTACTGTATCGTATATTGAGTAATATGATGTTTGCTCGACATGATAAAAAGATGGTTAAAAGGGAAAAGAATCGATAGTTTTGAAGCAATATAAAGATTGGGAGGATGGCTAGCAAGCGCGAAGAAATATTTTCCCAATAATCAAAACACTATTATCCGTTGGCTGGATGAAATTATTGCTTACTTTGACAAGAGGACTACGAGTGGTGTTATTGAGGGTATCAACAATAAGCTCAAGTTGATTGAACGCTCTGCTTATGGTTTTAGAAACTTTGATAATTACCGAATTAGATGCTTGCTTAATTGACATTTTAATTATTGAATTGGCATACTAAGTACTGAAGAACCATTTTTCTTTTTCCAAACCTATAGTTACGCTACCCATGATTGCCACCCCACAAAGTCGTCTCAAGCGGAGCAAAAGCTGATGTATCCAAGCTTGAGCAAGGCGTTGCAACTCCTTTGGCAATATTTTCTATTTTCAAGATGCGGTCAGTATCTCTCACAAACAAGGGAGTAATTTCCTTCCTGATTGCCAGTAAATGCTCCAATTCAATTTGAAGATTTTCTCCTTGATGAAATAGCTTCCTTGCTGCCTTCTCAACCATAATTGACAACTCAGCCCCCGTCAGATTAACGGTTTGGTTTATTACTACCCGCCACTCCTTATCGGACAAGGGGCTTAAACCATCTTGATAACGCTCATCAAACCGTGCCAGATGCAAATGCAGGATATCCTTACGCTCACCATTTTGAGGGAATCCTACATAGAAAATCTCATCAAACCGACCCAACCGTGTTAACTCCGGTGGCAGGGAATCAAGTCGATTCAGGGTAGCAATCACAAACGTCTGACTCACCTTATCCTGTAGCCAAGTCAGCAGCAATCCTAATACCTGGCGCTGTTGCACATCAGCGGGTTGCCCTGCTTCCGGGAAAAGTTTATCCAACTCATCAAAATAAACCACAGCGGGTGCTGACGCCTCAATTCGGTCAATCAGGCGTCGTAAATATTGAGCGCCACCAGAGGCAATAGCCCCCGTATCCACGCTAATCATGGGAAACTCTAAGATGGAAGCACAGAACTTACTGACAAACGTCTTACCCGTACCTGGTGGCCCAACCAGCAACCAGCCCTTGGGCAGTGAGATACCATGCTGCCGCGCCTGGTGAGTGAAGTCTTTTTTGATTCCTTCTATGCCTGTACGAATCCTGTCCATCCCCCCAAAATTGCCCACATTAGGACGGGGCGTAAATGACAAGTTAAACGCCTTGAGCCTTTGAATCTTGAAATTTAAAAGTCCTTGAACTAGCGGTTTCCCTTGAGCCTTAACCAAGCGCAAGCCCGACCGAATTTCAGAAGTAGACAATCCTCCAGCAGAGAGTGCCAGCTGTGGAATATCCGCACTCAAACCAAGATTTGGTAAAATCTCCTCCAACAGAGCCACATTCTCTTGATAATGGGGCAAGGGATTCCAAAACTCTGGAATAATAAGCTGTTATGCATTTAAACTGTGATAAGAGCATCGCCCTTATTTTTAATTTTCCGTCCCCATTTAATAACTAACTCTCCTTCGTTTAAAAGATGATGCAATAAATATTCCAGTTCTTCAATTGATTTAAACAGTCG
>DATNQP010000347.1:0-11887 GCA_036703965.1 Leptolyngbyaceae cyanobacterium | reverse complement strand
ACCATACACAGGATACGACTGGTTACCAGTCTTGCTACCCCTGCCTGTTTAATTGTCAATAAGCTCGGTATTGTGGGTGGGGTCTTGCCAGGTATAACCCTTTTGATCTCTGGCTTTGGGGGCGCTTGTCGCCCCCTGAAGGGTGTGGGCACATTGAAATCAAAATGATTCCCGATAAGAAGCGCGGCAAAACCTATGGACCTTATAAATATCTCCGCTATTGGATGAATGGGAAACTACGCACTCGGTATCTGGGGAAAGTGGAGGAGAAGGGCTGATGGATGAGTGAAGGGTGGGTGCGATCGCACTTCTCAATCCCCTAATATCATGTAGTACCTATGAACTGAACGGATGCTTGGCTTGCTGTTTGTCAGGGGCATCCCGCTCCTTTTTTACTGCCGAAGCGGGAGAAAAAGCTCTGGCGGGTTATGACTGGGCTGTCACCCCTTCAGCCATTGCTACTGACCATTGAGCAGTGTCAAACTTGCCGTGCAATTAACCTGGCAAACAGCCCCTCCTGATTAGCCAATTCCTCATAGTTCCCCACCTGCACAACCCGCCCTGACTCAACCACATAAATGCGATCGGCATTGCGAATCGTACTCAGTCGGTGAGCAATCACCACCCGCGCCACCTGCAACTTATCGAGACTTTCACTCACGATCGCCTGAGTCCGATTGTCCAGGGCGCTGGTCGCTTCATCAAAGAGCAAAATTGAAGGTTTCAACACCAGCGATCGCGCAATCAAAAGCCGCTGCCGCTGTCCCCCAGAAAGATTAGTGCCACCTTCACTAATAACCGTGTGCATCCCCATTGGCATGGATTTAATATCGTCTTCTAACCCAGCCATCCGGGCAGCTTCCCAAGCCTCATCCATCGTAATCAAGGCACCAGAAGAGATATTCTCAAACATGGAAGCCGACATAATCCGACCATTTTGCATCACCACTCCCAACTGGCGGCGCACGGCATAGATATCCAGCCCTGCCAAATCCTGACCATCATAGGAAACAGTTCCCGACACAGGCGTTTCAAACCCTAGCAGCATTCTGAACACCGTCGATTTTCCACTTCCAGAAGGTCCTACTAAGGCAATAAATTCTCCAGGGTTAGCATAGAGACTGACATCCTGCAAAATGAGTGGTCCATCATCCCGGTAACGGAAAGTGACATGATCTAGTGCCAGTTTGCCTGAGAGTCTGCCCGGATCGGTTGAACTTGGATCGAGTTCGGGCTTGGCTTCCAGAATCGGCTTGGCACGCTCCCACAGCGTCACCACTTCCAAAACGTCAATGATGGTATTACTCAAGTCACCAGCCCCGTCAATAAAAGTGCCAAAAGCTGAATTGAAGGCCAGGAAAGTACCTGTAGATAGTCCGATTCCCCCAGAAGTCTGAGCCTGCCCAATCAAGGTAACAGCTAGCCAGAATAATACAGCCGAACTGACAGTAGGCAGCAATGTATTGAACAGTTGCACCATATCTTCAATTCGCTGGTTAGTTAGCACCAGTTTTTGCTGTTGGCTATACTTTTTACTCCAGTAAGCGAAAGCCCTTTCTTCAGCACCGGCTACTTTGAGTTTTGCAACGCCTCCAATTACCTGTACCATGATGCCAAAGATATCTGCTTTCAACTCTTGCAGGGGACGTGATTGACGGACGGTCAAGATACCAGAAATGGTGGTGAAGGCAAGTACTACTACAGCCAAACCAACAGCCAGTAGAGCCAGTTGGGAACTGTAGTAAAATAACAACCCTAAGTTCAGTAAGGAAAAGAAACTGGTAAAAATGGTTTGCAGGGTGGTGCCGCTAAGTTTGCGCCGGATTTCACTGATGGCAGAGACGCGAGATTCTAAGTCACCCGTTGAATATTGGCGAAAGAAAGGCACACTGAGCTTTAAGAGACGGTCCCACACGGCTGATTGGGTGGAAGCATCTGCGATCGTTTCCGTTCTCATTATGGCAATGCCTCTGGCAAGCTGAAAGGCTGCTGAACCAAAGGCAGCGGCTAAGGGTGCTAACCCGATTTGCCACAATAAACTTTTATTAGCATCAGGGATGGCATTGTCGATTAACATCCCAGTAGCTTGGGGTGTGACCATCCCCAGCAGAGTGGAGGCGACCCCGGCTAACAAAATCACCAGTAAATCTTTGGTAGTCCCTTTTAGCCCGAATTTAAGTATGTCTAGGCTTTTAACAACAGTTGCAGAGAGAGGTCGATAAAACATATAAGCGACGGGATCTAGCGTCGCCGCCAACTTGGCATCCACAGGCGTCCGCCCCATGTCTTGTGGGTCGAACAGTTCGTAGCCTTTGCTCGTGCGCAGCAAGGCAACTGGGAACTTGTCTTCAAGGGTGTATGCCAGGAGTGGTCCAGCATCTTGTGTCCACCAGTTGTCTACTAGCAGGACTTGCCGCATCCGGATGTAGGAAGCACGCGCGATCGCTTCTAGCTCGTTAACCCTTTGCAGGTCTTCTGACTTAGCAGGAGGATTGATTTTAATGCCTAGAGCATGACCAACGGCACCCGCTGCCACAAGCAACGCCGTGCCTCCAATACTGGAACTAATTTCTTGCGGTTTTAGTACAGATGCCAATTCCCTACTGGCATCCTGTAGCATCTGCCGATTGAGGCGTTCCCTTTGACGGAACCTCTGTAATTCTTCCCGCATCTCCTGCTGCTCTAGCAGGTGAATGTAACCAAATAAATAACTATGCAGATGATTTAGACTTTCTAGCAGAGTATCTAAATCCCTTATATAGTCAATGTTAACGGTGTCGAGTTCAACTGTGTCTGTTGCCTCTAGCCACATTCCCTCACCCAGAGGCAACATTTCAGAAGTTGGCGAGAGGGATAGTTGTGGATGTCCCATCCAGCTGGCTTCCCCTTGGGTAACTTGAACCCAAATTAAAGCACCCCGCTTGGGCTTTAGCTTCTGCCCTTTACTCAGGGTCAAGTGTTGGATTCCCTCTGTTTCTAAGGAAATCACGGGGGTGGACCCACTCGATAACCAGTTGCCTAGTCTATGAATCCATCCCTCTACAAGCAGTGCTGTTTCAGTTTTGTAATTGGTGAACAGTTCCTTAAAGTAGGCTTGAGGCACCATTCGCAGTACCGTCTCTTCCACTGCTACAGCTATGAGGCCCCGTTGCTTACCCTCCAAACTTGTATGAACACCACACACAGTTTCTTCAGGTTTGGCAGTGAACAGATAGCGACGTTGACCGTGAACCTGGCTCTCTTTGAGAGTAACGGCAAAAAGTGCGATCGCTCCTGACTCGACCACCAATACCATCTGCGGGTCATCCAGCAGATGGGTTTCATTACTCTTGAGCCTGAGTAGCTGCTCCTGTGGATTCTTAATGCTTTCTGTTGCTGTCATACCTCTCGCCTCAGCCCCGATGCCTTTCAATGTCTAGTTTTCCTGCCCAGACTCACCCTCACTCTTGAGTAATCGGGCATACACGCCTGGTTGCTGCGACAGGGTTTCGTGAGTTCCCCGCTGCACGACTTTTCCCTGCTCGAAGACGATGATTTCATCACAATCTCGGATGGTGCTTAATCGGTGTGCGACGATAATGCAGCTGCATCCCCGACGACGTAGGTTTTGATCGATAATTTGTTCGGACTCAGTATCCAAAGCACTGGTTGCTTCATCCATCACCAGGATTGAGGGGTTGTTCACCAAGGCTCTAGCAATTTCCAGACGTTGCCGCTGCCCTCCACTTAAATTAGTCGCGCCTTCTGCCAATTGTGCGTCCAAGCCTCCGGAGGTTGAAAGGATAACATTGTAGATTGCAGCATCCTCGCAAGCTTGGACGATTTTGCTCGTGGGGACTGTGCTATCCCATAACGTCAAATTTTCCCGAGTCGTCCCGGCAAACAGAAAAATATCCTGCTCTACCATTGCGACAGAATTAGTCAGCACATGGCGGGGAATCTGACTTCTGGGTTGACCGTCGAAGCAAATTTCCCCCTCCCAAGGTTCGTAGAGTCCACACACCAGTTTGGCAAGGGTAGACTTGCCAGAACCACTGCCGCCGACTAAGGCCACCCGTTGTCCTGGTTGAAGTGAGAGATTAAAGTTTTGAATTAAGGGTTCAGCAACACGACTGTATCCAAAGGTAATGTTTCGCAACTCTACAGACCCTTCCAAGCGAGGCGAGAGGTCTTCTCTGCTGCTTGCTTGCTCCGAAATAGCTCCCCCACTTCCTGGCTTTTCTATTTCGTTCTGCAATACGTCATCTAGACGGTTCAAGTCGCCTTCAAGTTCTTGAAGAGTGCTGCCAAAGTTCACAAGATTGTTGACGGGTTCTAGGAAACTTTGCAATAAGCTTTGGAAGGCTACTAAATCCCCAATACTTAAATTCCCCTTTATGACTTGCAAACCGCCTATGAGCAAGAGCATTGTGTTAGCTACTGCTAAAAGGAACGAAGGCAGTACACCAAGGGTTTGGTTGGTAACACCCAAGTCTTTCTGAACGTTAACAGCCTGAGCGTAGTAACCAGCCCACTTGGAGAAGAAGTCTGACTCTAAACCAGAAGCTTTGAGGGTTTCCATGCTCTGAAGTCCAGAAATAGCGGTTCCTGCTACTTTGCCATACGCCTGCGTAAGTTGCATATTGGCATCGACGCGCTGACGGGATACTAACTGCAACGTCAAAATGTTTATCGCCGCAAATGTAATTCCAATCAGGGTGAGGGGAATGTTATAGAAGAACATGACTAGGGCATAAATCAGCGCCATTACCACATCAATGATGGTGGAAGTTAGCCGTCCAGAAACGACATCGGCAACTTTGTCATTGAGACTGACGCGATCGCTAATTTCTCCAGCAAATCGTTGAGCATAAAAACTTACGGGTAAGTGGAGAATATGCCACAGGAATTTGCTGGACATTTCTACACCCAGTTTGATTTTCAGCCGACGCAAATATTGCAGTTGCAGCCACTTTAATAGCCCTCGCAGCACGGCTGTAAGTACCATTCCCAGCAGCAGTGGGCGCAGCCAGTCTGACCTCCCCTCAACCAAAATTTCATCTACGAACACTTTGGCGAATACGGGAACGGCTAGCTGAGGCAGCACCAAGAGAAATCCTGCGATGACACAGTACATCAGTGCTGGAACAGAGCCTTGCAAGCGATCGCGTAGCGCATTGACAATACTCTGTTTACGACCTCCCTTTTGAAAGTGTTCGTCTGGCTCCATCACCAGCACTACCCCGGTGTAGGCTTCATCAAACTCCTGAAACGACACGCTTCTTGGTCCAGTTCCTGGGTCATTAAGGTAAACTCGCCCCTTGATAAATCCCTCAACCACTAGAAAGTGGTTGAAGTTCCAAAACACGATATAGGGAGGGGTTAGCTCTACAATGGCATCTAGCTGCTTTTTAAACCCTTTGGCTTTCAGTCCATAATTTCTAGCAGCCTTCAATACATTGGATGCTTTACTACCATCACGAGAGACACCGCACTCCCGCCGCAATTCTGCCAGGGGTACTATTCTACGGTAGTAACCCAAGATAATTCCCAAGGCAGCCGCCCCACACTCCACTGCCTCCATCTGTAGCAAAGTCGGAGTTTTTGCCCTAGTGGGTGCTTTACGTTTAAACAACTTGGCGGCGATTCGCATGACCTTGACTAACTCAGCCCAAAAAACGATCTCAAGAAAGGCAAGACAAACGTGATAGGAGGTACCTCTTCCACCGTGGCTCTGACTGTGGTAGTGGTTCCAGAAGACATCTTCATTGGCGGACCTTTGGAAGAAGACCAGGCATAGCCGCTAAACGTCGAGGTATCCGGCTTGAGCTTAGCAACCACTTCGAGCTGTGGTCCTTTGGCTACCATACTCTCCACCAAGTCTGCATTTCCCACGCTTAGAGCCGCTCCCTCTTTGGTAATTGGGAACACTGATACGCTGGTTACAGTCCCCTTGATGCCGCCGAAGCGTTCCCGTTTGACTGTGGTAGGCGTAACTTGAACCTCAACGGCTTTACCTTTTTCTTTGAGATCCTTCATTCTTTGTTCAATTTTCTTGCCATCCTGAACAGCAAAGTAAGTTACTGCCAATAACTCTCTAGATTGCTTCTCTGCATCTATAGATCCAAGACGAAATCCCGGACTGAGAATCTGCCCGCTCGTAGCCGTGACTTCTAAGACACGTCCGCTGTACGGACTCTTAATCTCGCTGTTTTGCTTCAATTGCAGTTCTAGCTGAGCGATCATCCGCTTCACTTCCTGAATTTGATTTTCCCTGGACGTTAAAGATTCAAGGGTCTGTTGCTTCAGGTTGGGTATTTTGCTGTCCAAGTCTCGCAGTTGGGCTTTGAGTTCAGATAGGCTATTAAGGTTATCTCGGTAGTTCTTTTCTGCCTCAGATTCCCGCCCATCAAGTTCTCGTAGCTGGGCTTGGAGTTCGGAGATACTATTGAGGTTATCTCGAAAGTTCTTTTCTGCTTCAGTTTGTCTGGCTTCCTGTTCTCTCAATCGAGCTTTCAAGTTAGCGATATTGGCTTCGTTGCTCAGGTACTCCTGTTCCGCTTGCCGAGAAACATCCTCCGTAATTACTGGGCCTTTGATTGGGTTTCCATCTTTATCTAAGAGCGGTTTTCCATTTTCATCGGTCGCCAGCCTGTTCAGTAGACCTTCGCGAACGTCCCATCTTCTCTGGAGAGTCGCACGGGATTTTTCTCCGGTTGCCAATTGACTTTCGAGAGCTTCTCTCTCAGCTTTGAGCGCTTCTCGACCTCGATCCCGCAGGGTAGGAGTTAGCGCCGTAGTATTTCTAATGCGTTCCAGAACGCTCAGGCGTTGCTGCTGGATGGATGAGGTGATTCTCGCCTGGAGAATAGGAGTCAGCGCTTGGGTGTTGCGAATGCGTTCTTGGATGCTTTGACGCTGCTGCTCGATCGTGCTGAACTCCAGTTTGGTTCGTTCACCTTGAAGCCTGTTGACCCCCTGATTCTGCTCCTGTAGCTCCTTTAGTTTTTCTTTTTGCTGCTGCAACTGTTTTTGGATTTCAGGTAGCTCAACTGTTGCAATTACATCTTCTGCCTTGACTCTATCTCCAGCTTTCACCTTCAACTCTTTAATCTGTCCTGAGCTAGCTGATTGGACAGCTATAACCTGGCGAGGATATATGAGTACTCCCTGACCACTCGCCGTGATAGGAATTCGTCCAACAATACTCCAAATGAACGCTATACCGACCAAAGAACCAAGTGTTGCTAAAGGCAGCCAGTCCTTAGGACTAACGACTTTCATGAGTTGATCGAGGCGTTCGGGGGAAGATAAACGTTCTAATGATTCTTGTCTGAATAAAGCTTTCTGGTCTCCCATTAAGGAACACACCCTTTTATTTTTATTAAGCTGTTTTGATTATTTGTTATTAGCAACAGACAACGACAAGAGCATTTAACTACTCCTGAGACGACTCAACATCCATTTAAACCGGGTTCCTGCTAGTGACATCTGATCCATGACACTGAGGTCTAATTCATCTTCATATTCGATATCTTCGTCAAGCAATTGACCTGTGTTGTAGGTGCGTCTGCCATAACCGATGCGAGTAATCAGAGAGCGCAGCCTATCGGATAGCAATGCTGCGATCGCTCGATAAAACCGAGCAGCAAACCTCACATCTTGCTCTAGCTTGATCTTCAGTTGCTGTCGTGGAATCGACAACACTAGGGAATTTTCAAGGGCTTTGATCGTATTAGGAGCTGTTCCTGCTCCTACAAAGGCTGTTTCTCCCACTATCTCTCCCTTAGCTAATCTAGCTACCTCTCTTTCTGCGCTTTCGCTTACCCCCAAAGTTGCAAAGGCAAGAGTCAAAGGATTGCTGTCTACTTCAGCAACCGAAACCTTCATTGTTCCGTTCAGAATGATATGCAACGCATCTATAGGTTTCCCTTCTTGGATAAGTGCCTTGCCTGCCGGAATTTCTTCAGTGCGACCCATAGCAATTATCCAATCAAGATCGCTATCACTAAATTCTCCAAAAACAAATAAAACTTCTTTAAGTGACTGGCTTTGACTAACCCTACCGCGACCCAGCTGACTAGCTACTTCCTGGAGTCTGTCTGAAAGCATAACCGCAACGACACGATAAAAGTGGGCAGCAAAACCCACATCCTGTTGCAATTTTGTCGCTAGCTGCTGTTGAGGAATTGACAACAAGACAGACTTTTCAAGTGCCCTGATTGTGGTAATTGGTGGGCGAGTTTCCAGTAATGATTCTTCTCCAGCTATTTCACCACTAAATAACTTGGCGATCTCCCGTCCTGAAGCCTCGTTCCCTTCCAAGACGGCAAAAGCACTGGCAAGAGGGTTGCTCTCTCCTTGAGTTTGGGAGATAGTCATTGTCAAACTGCCATCCAGTAGGATGTAAAACTTGTCAAGCGCTCTCCCTTGTTCAACAATTACAGCACCTGGTGTAACTTCCTGCTGGTTACCTGTAGCAATCATCCAATCAATGTCGCTACTGCTCAGTTCCCTTAGTAATACTTCTGTCATTGTTTAACTTTCCTGTATTTTACTAAGGGGTGGACATATATCGTGTTGCTTCTGCTCTTTGCTGTAGCTTATGAACTTCAAATGATAAAGAAATTGGAGAATATAGGCAGCAGGCGACTGCCAAATACTTAGTAACCTCGCCATAAAAGGGGTACGAAGAAAATGATTAACACAGCAAGAGTTTTGACTAGTACTTGACTACATTAGTTTTGACAGGCGCAAAAGTTTTGAGTTTATTGTCAGGTAAAAGCTTCAAAAATAATCTACCTATCAGAATCTTTGTGGTGAACTACTAGATTCCCCACTGGTTAATCAAATGACAGCACAACTGTAGCATTAGTTGTTACAGGTGATTGCTCCAAACAAACTCAAGCTACGCGCTTATTAAAATTTATAGTGTCCTTAACTATAAAGCAGATGAAGCGTTCAAAATTGACTGATTTTTCGCTCATTATTGACTAATTTTTAGCCCTTTATAATTTGAGAGGGTGAGAAGAAAGATAGGCATCTGCTTCGTCAGAAGCCAGCTCTTCCAAACTCAGGCAACAGAGAGTAGTCAATATCCCGGTGGAATTGATACCATTTGTCTGCTGACGCTCGAAAGATTCTAGGTTTCTAGCCGCAGAAACGACTAAAGATTGCAAAATTTTGAAGCTTTCCTCTGAGAGGCTACCTCGATAATTTTGCAGCCTACCCCCCTCCCGATAATTGGGAAACGACTCCAAACCCATAAAGCGCAAAAACCAATCAGCCCGATAGCGACCCGTAGCTGCGATAAGTCCTCTATAATCAGCGATTAATTCATCAATCAGGTTGTTTCGCATCGAGTTGAAGAGGCGACGCGTGAAGTAGTGGGTGCATTCATGTTCCAGCCGAATTGTTAGCGAGAGCCTTAGCCACTCAGCTTCGGGAAGTCCTATATCTTGAGCTGATACATTACTGTAAGGCCCTTGGCTTAAAATCATAAACCGATCCTGATACAATTCTTTTTTTGGAATGAGCTGTTTAAACTCAGCTGCCCACCTGGATTCGGACTGATTATCAGGATGATTGGCTTCCCATTGTTGCCGATATTGGCGAATTCTATCCCAATTGTTAAAACCAGCCACCATGCTAGCTCCCATAGAAGCAGGAACGGGTTTCGGTTCATTTCGCATTGTAAGCGCCTGTACCAAGAGAACGAAATCTTCTCGATTTCCAGCAATCAAAACTGGTATAGCCCCAGCTAGGCTTTGATGTATGATTAGCTGTAATTTCTCAGGTTGAGTTAAGATTAGACCTGTCGCTTCAGCCATGCCATCAACCGGAATCCCTTTGCGAGTAGCAGCTCGATATGTCTCTGTTTGGCTGATTCCCTCTCGGATGGGAAACCATAACTGCACAAGTCTTTTTTTCAAGGCCTCGAAAGTTCCCATTACTGTAGCTTCTGCTAAATACTTTTCCCAGGTAGCAACATGAAGTTCAGGTGCAAGGGGAAAATTTACAGAGTGAGTAAAATTGGCTGTGTTAAAGACATTTTCGTTATAAGCAAGTAACTCTTCAGTATCAGAGATGTTGGCACCGTAAGCTTTGAGGATGTTGGCTCTAAATTTCTTTCTTTCCATCATAAATACTTCCTTGCCTTGAATAGTTTAATTCCCGTGGATAGTTCAACCTTCCGAACACCTTCTTAGGTATCTGTTGAAATGCTTACAAATCTAGTTTTACTGATAGCGGACGCTTATACTAATTTTTAAAAACTTAAATATTCTTTACGTAAATCGAAAAAAACATCAATCAAGAGCGAAAAATCCGTCAATTCAATCACCCTCTAGAGGCGTAAGTTAAATTGTAACTCTATTAAGTTATTCTCAAAAAGTTAATGGTCTCTCTGCTACCAGCGCAAGATGATTATGGAAAATTAATCAGCCCCCTGAAGCCAGGACCCGATCCAAACAATATAATTGCTCCGGCTAGATACGATGTGTGAAGTTATAAAAAGCTCATGCGACCTTTTCACTATTATCTAATCTCAACGGGTATGGGGATAGCAATTGGGAGCACCGCAAGTTGGCAAAAATTCAGCAGTGAGAGCATCTTGCGTGCTAATTCTATCCAACCAAGCTTTCCGAGCCGCACTACAAATCTACAAAAATGGGCAGCTCCCGGAGCAAATACTCTAGGCAGCGTTGTCAAGCTAACAAATGCGAAAGGCAAACTCTCTCACCCTAAACGCTCTGAGTTGGTGGGGGATGTTGTATCTTTAAATTTAGTTGAAAACTTACCATCTAATAATTCCGTTCGCACTCATCTTCATACCACCTCTAAGCAAAAGATAGAACTCCCAAGAGGAATTGCATCTCCCCTAACGCTAGCTGAATCAGAAGGGTACATCCAAAATTTGCAAAGGTCCATTAGTGAGAGCATCTTGCCCCCTAATTCTATTCAAGCAGGCTTTCCGGTTCCCCCTACAAACCCACAAGAACGGAAGGCTCACGAATCGGAGTTTCTCGGTAATACCCAACAGAGCCAGAAGTCGAGCAACAATACAATCTTTGTCGAGGTCAAAGGAAGGGAAGAAAATGCCTCTCCTTCAGCACAACTTGACCAAAGTTCTCCGAAAAACCTGCCTCAACAGACTCCAGCGGATATCACTGAGGTAGAGCCTAAACCTAATCCTCTACTACGCCCCAGTCTTCCTGAAGAAGTCCAGATTAACAAAACTGTACCAATTACTTTGCAAGAGGCTCTGCAACTAGCACGGCGCAACAATCAGCAGTTACAAGTTGCGGAATTGGAACTACAACGTAGTCGCTTGGCTGTACGAGAAATCCAATCGACTCTGTATCCTACCGTCGGTATTGAAGCTGGTTTAAGTCGCGATTCGTCTGCTCAGGGACAGCTCTCAGTTGAAAGTCAGCAACGTCAATTTGAAGAGCAAAACCGCCAGAATCAGCAGCAAATATCACAACTTCAGGCTGACTTGGATGCACTGCGAAATTCGCCCATACCCGCTCCAGCAACAGACCCAGCAGCCTTCGTACAGAGAGAGCTAGCCATTTCACAGCTTCAATCTCAAGTTATACAAGCTCAAGAGTCTTTAGTACAAACTCAAAGTTCGCGATCACAACTGGAAAATTTTGCCACTACAACATTAAGTAGTAGTGTGACTCTAAACTATGACCTTTTTACTTCTGGGAGAAGGTCTGCCAATATCCGGGCAGCGGAAGAACAAGTACGCTTTGACGAGTTAGAGTTGGAGCGTGTGGCTGAACAACTCCGTCTTGATATTACTGATGCTTACTACAATCTGCAAGATGCAGATCAGCAAGTACGGATTGAAGAGGATGCGGTTAGACGGGCTACGATACTTCTCAGGGATGCCACTCTCTTA
>DATNQP010000346.1:0-5976 GCA_036703965.1 Leptolyngbyaceae cyanobacterium | reverse complement strand
ATGAGTTTCAGCCAGTCGTGCTAACTGAACCCAATACAGCTGGTGCCAAAGCCTTCAGTGAGTTAACGAAAGAATTCTTACAGAAACTGTCAAATACCCTAGCAGCCCTGTCTTCAAACCCACATTCTGCACCCTGATGTGCCATACCCATTGCTTTATGTGATTGCAGGGTTATTCCAACCTTCATAGGGGCGCATATAGCAGTTCTCATTTGCATGAAGTACAGCAGAAAAACCTAATCCCCCAACCCCTCTCCTACAAGGAGAGGGGTTGGGGGAGAGGTCAGACTTCAGACTGTATTGCACTGATGTGAGAATCGCTATATCTGTCATCGGTGTCAAGCGCGATCGCTCAATCACGGCTATTGTTTATTACAGCAATAGGAGAATTAAATCAATATCAGAATGAACTTGATCTCAACATTGGGTCAAACGATGATTCGAGGAAGGGAGCTACAACCCCTGATTTCTGTAACAGACTGAAACTAATGACGACTCTCAGCGCCAAAAACCTAACTCTGAGTCAGGTTCATCAGCTTCTAAAACTGAATAAGCTCCCCAATAACTCATTCATACCCTTAGTATCCCTAGAGCCTCTAACAGAATTTGAACAGCAGGAGCTTGCACAAATTCGAGATGACTTTGAGAACTACCTGATAGAAGGCAAAGTTTTAGAAGGGCAGATAAAGTTACTGGTGATTGGCCCTTTACTTCGACTAGCGGGCTTCTATCGCTCCCCCATCAAAATTAGCCTAGAACTCGACATTGCCGACATAATCATTGAAGACGAAGACACTAAAATTACAGGGCGTTTTGACATCTTAGCGGTCAACAAGGCTCAACCAACTGCAACAGATATCGCTTTTTGGCTCTTGGTCATTGAAGCTAAAAACAGTTCAATCAACTCGTTTGAGGGGTTGCCGCAATTACTCACCTATGCTTATCAAAGCCTAGAGCGTCAAGAATTGGTATGGGGACTAACAACAAACGGTATGCAATTTCAATTTGTCTTGCTGCGGCAAGGAAATCCCTCGACTTATCAACAGATGCCGCTTTTGAACCTAATGGACTCTGAAAGTGCAATCCAGTTATTACAAGTTCTCAAAGCCATCTGTAAGCAGCAGAATTTTATTTCATCAAGGTAGATACTACATCCAAGATTCCGAAAGCGCTCGCTCCTAAGCTGCTACTTCCGAACCTCTCTCAGTTATTGAACGATTATCTTTTGGCTGTTCATCTACAACAACTGTCAGTGTTAGTCCTAAACCTTTGAGCCAATCTATGTGGATAAGGTGGCTGGAGTGGACGATATAAGCCATCGCTAAAATAAAACTAAACTGCACCTAGAACCAGATGATGACCATCGCTGAACAGATTTACGCAATCGTCAAAACTCTTCCCAAAGACCAGGCCAGCGAAATTCTCACTTTCGCTGAATTCATTCGTGCCAAGCATCTGAGCGCTAATCAACCAATAGACATAGTAGACTCTCCAATTCCTTGGACGGAACTTGTTTATTCCCTGACTGGAACTTGGGCAAAAGGCTTTCCTACCCTGGAAGACATTCGTGCTGAATCAGGACAAGACATCCTGCGGGAGAGCCTCTGAATGTACGTCTTGGATACAAACACCTTGATCTACTACTTCAAAGGTCAAGGACAGGTTGCTCAAAACCTTGCCAATGTTTCTCCCCAGGAAATTGGTGTCTCCACGATTGTCCTCTTTGAATTGCAAGTCGGCATTGCTAAATCCACCTCGCCCGCAAAACGCACCCAACAACTTCAGCAACTTTTGAGCCGAGTTAACCTTGTTCCTTTTGATAGCGATGCTGCTCTTGCTGCTGCTACAATTCGTGCCCAATTGGAGCAACAAGGTACGCCGATCGGTTCGATGGATGTTTTGATTGCAGGGACAGCAGTAGCACTCCAAGCTACTCTCATCACCCACAATGTCAACGAATTTTCCAGGGTTTCGGGACTAGCAATTGCAGACTGGTATTAACTATCCAGCGATCGCCTGTTGATTCGGTTGTGGGATGAGGATGCGATTGCCCGACATCCGAAAAGGGCGTCCGCGAATTGCTGGAACCGGTACGGGAGATACTTACTACAGGTGTGAGTCTATTCGTGAATTGTGCCATCAGGCATTTCTGTCCCTGTCAGGATGGCTTTGTTCAACTGGTCTGGCTGAACATTCTGTGCTCCACGCAGCCTTGCTTCGCTGAGGTCTGCATTAGACAGGTTTGCAAGCAATAAACTTACTCCACCTAAATTTGCCTTGATGAAGTTCACTTCGCTGAGGTCTGCTTTCTGTAGGTTTGCACCAGCGAGGTTGGCTTCCCTTAAGTTAGCTACCTTGAGTATTGTGTTACTTAAGTTGGCACTACGCAAATTGGCTCGACTCAGGTTGGCTCCAGTCATATTGGCTTGACTTAGGTTTGCCTCACTCAAGGTTGCCTTACTTAAATCTGTCTTGTGCAGCTTCGCCCCACTAAGGTTTGCCTTACTCAGGTTGACTCCAATCAAGTCTACTCCGCTGAGGTTCACTCCACTCAGGTGGGTTGGTAGTTTTGCCCTGCTTAGATTAGCTTTACTTAAATCTGCATTCCCTAAGTTCGCATTGCTTAAGTCGGCTCCACTCAGATTGGCTTGGCATAGATTTGTGTAGCTCAGCTGTGCACTACTCAAGTTGGCTCCACTCAGATTGGCTTGGCATAGATTTGTGTAGCTCAGCTGTGCACTACTCAAGTTGGCTCCGCTTAAGTTGGCTTCGCTTAAGTTGGCTCCTCTCAGCTGGGTTCCGCTTAGCTTTGCTTCGCTTAAGTTGGCTCCTCTCAGATCTAATCCAGTTAGATTTGCTCTTGTAAGGTTTATCGCACCAAAATCCCTTTCCCCATCTGCATATCGATTCACCAGTTCGTCAATATTCATGCCCTCTGCCTCTCAATGTCCACTGTTGTATCTATTACTTCGTCTCCATCCAATTTTGCCCCGCATGGACATCAACTACTAAAGGAACACTCAGCTCAACCGCTGATTCCATCGTTTCCCGAATTTTAGGCTGCAATTCTTCCCACTCCGAAGGGGGAACTTCAAAGATTAGTTCGTCATGAACTTGCAATAGCAGCCGTGCTTGATAGTTCTCCAAAACTTTGTGCATTTGCACCATCGCAATTTTGATGATATCGGCGCTAGAACCTTGAATCGGAGCATTAGCCGCTGCGCGTAGCAAACCGGCATCGTATTGATCTAGCCCTTTGAGTTTATCGAGGTTAATATCCTTAGGGTTGTTGCCTCGGTACTTGAGGAGGCTGCTGCTGTTGAAGTTGAAGTAGCGGCGGCGTCCTAGAATGGTTTCGACGTACCCTTGTGCGATCGCTTCTCGTTGCAGTTTTTGCAAATAATCAAATACCTTGGGATAACGTTGGTTAAACCGCTCAATAAATAACTTACCTTCCGACGCCTTTACCCCAGCTTCCCGCGCAAATCGCTGGGCCCCCATACCATAAATCACACCAAAATTAATCGTCTTACCCAAACGTCGCTCATCGGATGTCACCGTTTCCTTCTCAAACAGTAACCGTGCCGTTACGGTATGAATGTCCTGATTGTTTTGATAAGTCTCAACGAGTATCGGCTCTTTAGTGAGGTGAGCCAAAATCCGTAACTCAATTTGTGAATAGTCAGCCGTCACTAGTAACCAACCCGGTTCTGGTAAAAACCCTTTACGAATCTGGCGACTAAAGGCGGTACGGATGGGAATATTCTGCAAGTTCGGATTAGAAGAAGACAGCCGTCCCGTGGTTGTCACTGTCTGATTAAAATCCGTATGTACCCGCTGCGTATCGGGACGCACCAGTGCTGGCAATGCATCCACATATGTTGACTTCAACTTTGAAAGAGTGCGGTGTTCCAGAATCGCATCAACAACGGGATGGTCACCTTGCAGCTTTTCCAACGTTGCCGCATCAGTAGAGTAGCCTGTCTTAATCTTGCGGGACTTCTTGCGGTCTAAATTCAGTTTTTCAAAGAGTAGCTGACTAAGCTGCTTGGGAGAGGCTAAGCTGAATGTCTCACCAGCCGCCGCGTAGGCTTCCGACTCCAGCCTCTCTAAATCCTTTTCTAGCTGTTGCGAGAGTTGTTTGAGATAGGCAATATCAATATGAATTCCCTGATATTCCATATCAGCTAAGACTGGCTCTAGAGGCTGTTCCACGTCCAGCAACAGCTTGTGCAAAGCTGGAATTTTTTCCAGTTCCTCGCGCAGCTTAGCAACCAGCCCAAATGTCGTATAGACATCCATCCCGCAGTAGTTGGCAACCGATTGGATGTCTAAATCAGCTATCGTCTTGCCTTTAGGGACTAAATCTTTGTAGCTTTGAGCCATTATCCCCAAGTATTTCAGAGCCAAATCGCTGAGGTTATGACTATTCTCTGGATTGAGTACATAACTCGCCAGCATCGTATCGAATACGACTCCCCCTAGCTGGATGCCCTGACAACGTAACACTAGCCGGTCAAATTTGGCATTTTGCAACGCCTTGGGATAGTCAGCACTCTCCAGAATTGGGCGTAAAGCTTCCAGAACCGTATCTTTATCTAAGTTGCCCCCATCCTTGTGACCAATGGGAATATAGGCAACTTCAACATCTGGTAGCGTAGCATTAGCAAGATTGTCAGCGTCAGGCTGAATTTCACCTGTACTCTCTTCCTTTGTTCCCTCCCTTAGGAGGCTAGGGTCTGTTTTCAAACCCGGAGATCCCCCTAAATCCCCCTTGAAAAGGGGGACTTTGACTGAATTCTCCCCCTTTTTTAAGGGGGGCTGGGGGGGATCTGAATCTGACGGGGAAGTTTCAACACACGCTCTAGGGGGGGTAAGACTTGCAAAGCAGCAACCAATCCCCACCAACTCAGCATCCCGTGGTTCTAAATCACTGGTTTCCGTGTCCCAAGCGACAGGAATTGCTGGGTCAGTGCAGCGTTGCAACTGTTCGACCAACTGAGCGAGTTTTTCTGGCGTATCAATAATAGTGGGTTGAAACTCAGATTGATGCGATTGCTGCTGTTGAGCTGCTTCAGTATCAGCCGCACTGAAAAACCATAAATCACCATCTTCTGGTTCCGGCTGTGGGGGCGGGGTAGGTTTTGCTTCTACAGATTCCGGTTGTAGGGGCGACGCCTGCGTTTCCTCTAGCGGAGTTGGGGTGTCCTCAACAGTTCTGCCGCCAAACGTCTTCTGGAGTTGGTCAATTTTGCCTAAAAATCTCTTGAACTCTAACTTTTCCAGAAGTGGTTTCAGAACCTCTGTATCAAATCCCTGTAGCTTGGCATCTTCTAGCTCAATGTCCACAGGAGCATCAAATTTGAGTTGCGCTAAATAGCGGGAGTGTTCAGCTAATTCTTTGCCAGCTTCCAGTTTTGTCTTAGTAGCACCTTTAATCTTGTCTAAAGACGCATAAATCTCCTCAAGGGAACCGTACTCGCCCAGCAAGGTAACGGCTGTTTTGTCTCCAATTCCCTTGACCCCAGGAATGTTGTCAGATTTATCACCGCATAGGGCTTTATAATCCACCACCTGTTCAGGTGTAATGCCGAGTTTCTCCTTGACTTGTTCTGGTCCAATTTCTGTTGGCCCAGTAGAACCCCTGCCTTTGAAAAAGTCAGTACTCAGATACAGAACGCTAATTTCCTTTTCGGGGTCAACCAGCTGAAATAAATCGCGATCGCCTGTTAAGATTTTGACTCGATAACCTGTCTCACTTGCCTGCTTCGCCAACGTCGCCAAAACATCATCTGCCTCATAGCCGGGAGAGGTTATCACTGGCAGATTAAACGCCGCCAGCAACTCCTGGAGATTCTTTAAATCAGGGATGAAGTCTTCCGGTGTCTCTGGACGGTCGGCTTTATAGGTATCATCGGCTTCGTGACGAAACGTCGGTAAGCCAAGGTCGAAAGCAACTGCCATCGACTGGGGTTGC
>DATNQP010000345.1:0-10818 GCA_036703965.1 Leptolyngbyaceae cyanobacterium | reverse complement strand
AGTTAGCTTGAATTTATAATGCACCCCTAGCAATTTCTAGGGCAAAGCTAGTTTGTAATAGTGTTGCAAACAGCGAGGATAAACAATGCTTGCCGTCAAAATCGATCAGCATGCGATACGGATTGGCGATCGCTTTGCTGTCTCCTTCCAACGTACACTGCGGATTCCTGATGATGGTCAGACCTATCCCTTGCCTCCTGGTCTTGGTCTGTTCCCGCTGCTCAAAGTAGAAGATTACCTAGATCGTGTCCCGCCCATGTGGCGTGAACAAGGGGGTGCATTCATGCCCATGTATCAACGGGAGGCGCTGTGGCTCGGTTTTGACGCGGCTTCCTGGAAGCCCAACGCCGTTAAAATAGCTGTGGGTAGAATTAATGCGATTTCCGGCGAGCCTGAGAATGAAAGGCTTCAGGCTAATCCTCAAGATTATATTGTCTGTCCCAACCAGCCCTGGCTAGATGGCATCAATACGGGGCATGGCTCAATTCGCCAGTTTGTTGCCATGCCTCTGGGATTGGGTTACACCGTCGAAGCCTCCGTTACCGGCACGGAAAAATTCGGTGGAATTCAAATCGCAGTCTTTGAACCGAAACCGGGTAAGTTCCCAGACAAGCCTCCTCCAATCAAACCCGGAGCGGGTTTTAGCCAGCTCAGGGGATTACAACCGAGCGCTTCGGCAACGCAACAAATGGGGCTTGCTGCTGGCGGCGTCATGAAACAGAAGATCTATCCTGACCAATACGGCATCGATACCTGGGATCAGGATAACTACGGACGTGTTGTCATTCACATTGTTAACAGCGCCCAGTTTCATGAAATAACAGGAATCGAGCCGCCACCGACGCCTATTGATGCAAAAACCTACACCGAACATGGGCTGCCTTGGTTTGACCTTTACGACGAAACTCAGGGAGATGTTGCTCCGTCTGCACCTCTGACTGAGGTTAAAACCGTCACCCAAAGAGACAGGGAACGGGGAGAAACTAGCACTGATGAGGATTCGGTCGATGTGCCAGAATCACAAATTTGGAAAATACATAACGACGACTTCCCGACGAGAAACCCCCAGTCTTCCTCACCTGATTCAATAGACGATTCACCCCAACGTGAATGAGACCATCATCAACAACCGTCGATAATTCGACCTCTATGCATTGGAGTTAATACTATGTCTGAGTCTCCCAAAGTCTGTTATGACAGAATTCTACCTCGTGACCTTCGGAACTTTTCTGTGCTAGACATGCCTATCCGTAACAGGATGGCGGTGTTAAAAGCAAAGAAGTGGCCGAATGGGTCAACTCTAGGGGTACGCTTTATCGGTGGCACTCCCAAGCAGCACGATATTGTCAAGCAATTCGCCCCTCAGTGGAGCAAACATGCCAATCTGAACTTCGATTTTAACAACGCACCGGATGCAGAAATTCGCATCTCCTTTGTGGAAAATGACGGCGCTTGGTCGTACATCGGCACGGATAGCAAAGACATTCCCCTGGATCAACCCACGATGAATTTAGGCTGGCAGGATGAGGGGGTCGTTCTCCACGAATTCGGACATGCCATCGGTCTGATACACGAACACCAGAATCCCTTGGGAGGCATCAAGTGGAACAAACCCAATGTCATTCGAGACCTCTCAGGATCGCCGAACTTCTGGGACGCGGCGACAATTGAGAACAACATGTTTGCAACTTACGATCGCGAGCAGATCAATGGAACTTCCCTTGATAAGAAGTCGATCATGCTCTACGCTATCCCAAAAACTTGGACTGAGGATGGCTTCCAATCTGAACCTAACGAGGTGTTGTCAGAAACTGATAAGACGTTCATCGGTGACTCAGTAAATTATCCGCTTCCGAAGGTGGAGGATCAGGGTCCTATTGAACTTCCTGTGATTGAGACAACGGCAACACAAGCCGAAATTAGTAAGCCTGGGGAGCAAGATCTTTATAAGCTCACCGTAAAGACAGCAAGTCGCTATACGATTGAGACTGAAGGACCGACGGATGTTAAGATGTCGCTCTATGGACCTGACAGTCAAACAAAGCTTGTTGCCGAGGATGATGACAGCGGCATTGATAAGAATCCAAAAATCACGGCTAACCTTACCCCTGGCACCTACTATATACAGGTACAACATTACTACAGTACTAGCGGTACTGGTCCGTACAGCATCAAGGTGATTAAATAGCAGAGGTTCTGTATTCTGGCGCTCGATGTTGATGGAAGAAAATAACGTTTAATCTCAGTGTTACTGGATTCGAGCTGCCTAGGCGTCCCCCTTGCTAAGGGCGTGTTTGAAAAATGCTGCTGTCATTCCGCAGGGGCGAAGCATTCGGGAAATAACCTCTGGGATCTACCGAAAAATCGTCGCCCGAATGCTTCGCCCTTACACTTTTTGGATTTACTCAAGACTTCTCAAACACCCTCTAAGGCGGGAAACAGGGGGACGAGTTGTACTGGCTATTTACTGAAGTTTTTGGTTGGATTGTTCGTGATGTTGCTCCTGCTTGTGCTTCCCGCACCAGCATGGGCAACAACCCCGCTAGAGCGATCGCCTTTAACCCTGGAACTGCTGCAAGAACGGCTGAAATCGCCGATTCAAAGCGAGGGTGTCCGCACCATTGACTTAAGTCAGCTGGTGATTAATTTACGACCTGAGAATGCAGAGTTTCGCGACCAATTTTACCAACTGTTGCAAACTCAACTGAATCGCTCAACAACAGCATTGGGCTTAGACTTCAGCAACTCAGTAATTCAGGGAGAGTTGATCGGGAGTAAGCTGGGTTTGCGATCGCCTCTTTATGGGGAAGCGTTGTCTCCTCTGTTGACACCGGAAGAGCAACAACAGCTGTTGCGAGATCCACGCCAATTATCTCAGCCTGTACCCGTTCCCTCAGTAACCGTCTTCCGTGGCACCCTCAAATTGGTACAAACCCGTTTTACAGGAACGGTAAACTTCTCCAATACCTTCTTTCTCCACCGCGTAGAAGCGAATGGTGCCATCTTTACTCAGGAAGCGGATTGGTCAGAAGCACGCTGGATTCGCTCAGTAGACTTTAGCGATGCAACCTTTAGCCGGGATGTTAACTTTGGTGGCAATCTCTTCTTTACCAAAGCGAGATTTGCCAAAGGGCAATTTCGAGGCATTGCCAATTTTCAAGGTAGTGTTTTTGAAAGTGATGCCATTTTTAGTCAAGCTCAGTTTGAACACCTAGCCAACTTGATGCGGGTTCAATTACAAGGATTAGCTGATTTTACTCAAGTTCGCTGGCAGGACCGAGCGTTATTTAGTAAAAGTCAGTTTGCTCAGCCTCTCCTCCTAATAGAAGCAATCTTTGAAAAAGCCGTCGCCTTCCGGGAAGCTCAGTTTAACCAACTCGTAGATATGGGTTCTGTGAGTCTTCTCGAACAGGTGGATTTTAGTAATGCCGCGTTTCTTGCGGATGCTTACCTGAATGTTGGAAGTATGACCTTTGACTCCAATCAAGCAAAAATCTTTGGGGATACGGGTCAAATTGGTCGTGTCTTCTCGGTACCCACCCTGCAAGGAAATGAAGACGTGCTACGCAATTTGGTACGGAATTTTCGCTCTCTGCAACAAATTCCCGATGCCAATCAGCTAGAGTATACGACCCAACGGCTGCGACATCAGCAACTCAGTAGTCGCCTTATGGAAGCAGGGGAGAGGAGGAGCAAGGGAGAGGGAGAGCATTCAACGCAAACCTCGAACAAACCAGCAACTCAATCACCTCCTTACCCTCTTACCCCCTCACCCTTGAGCTGGCTGTTAGAGGGATTGTATTGGCTTGGATTAAGCCTGCTGTTGTTGCTAAGTCGTTATGGTACTAGTTTCTGGCTAGTCCTTGGTGTTGGGATGGTAGCGATCGCTTATTTCGGTTTACTCTTCTGGCTTGTAGATCGTTTCCGCCGCCGCAATCCTCAACCCATCGTCCCGACGACATTTGAAATGCCTTGGATGTTTGGGAGTTACATTATCCTGACTTTTGCTGGTACAATAGCAATCTTTCGGACAAGTGATCAACCGTGGCTGACACTGGCGTGTTTAGGGGGTGTCATCTTACCCGCGCCAATGTTGCTGCTATGGCGGCTGTATCAGCAAGGTCGCTATCACGACCTGATGGATGTCAGTTACTTCGTAGAAGATGGCAGTCTGCGCCAGTTGCGACTGCTGATTGGACGGTTGCCGGTCATGCCCCGGTTTGAAGTCTTTCGCGATCGCTATATGCCTCTCCTTTGGAACCGCCGTTGGAACTGGCTCAACTACTACGATTTCAGCCTCAACAACTTACTCAAGATTGGGTTCAATGATATTCGCCTGCGAGACGAACATCTCCCTGGCATTATCTCTACTTTGGTGTGGTATCAGTGGAGTCTTGGCATCCTTTATATTGCCTTGCTACTATGGACTCTTTCTCGTACTATTCCGGGGCTGAACTTACTTATTTATCTTAAGTAATGTTGCTACTTTTGCAGACCCTCCCTAAGACGTGATTCAAAAGCTTTTGTTCCGATAAATTTTGAAGAATTCTTGTAGTTTAATTAATTGTCTACTCCAAGTAAATCTCGTAAACTTAAAAGGTTGTAAAATCAAATTACAGCAAGATTCAGCTTAAAATAAAAAACTTTATCTCTTCTTGATTAAGTAGATGCTTTTGTGAAGAAAATGCATCTATCTTTCGGCAGGCTGACCAATTAACAGGAATTCTGTACTAAATCTAACCCTGGCTTCGTTGTTCTCCAAAAGAGTAGCGGACTACAGGAACTTATTGATTTAATACAGCTTCATAAAAAAAAGACAATAAGTTTTTCAACAATTAGCTTGCAACTTCCAAGAAAGACCTGCTATAAAAGTTATTCCTCAGGGGGTATTAGAAAATAGCTCAAAACAAGTTACACCAGAATTGAGATAAAAAAAGTCCCGGTAGTCAACCAGTACCTTGGTTTAATGCCATGTTAACGTTACAACTTGATCAGCAAAGCGTGGGCGCAGCAACTAGGGATAATGCTCTCTCTGAGATGCTCTTCCAAGACTTACCAATCGGTGTATTGGTCATGGGAGGTCAGGGTGAAATTCGCTTTGTGAATCAAGCCGCAATAAACTTGCTGGGACTGACGGAAAGCCAGCTATTGGACAAAACAGCACTTGATCCGAGTTGGCATGTAATTCAAGAAGATGGAACACCTTTTCAACTAAAACTCCAGTCTGCACCAGTACGCGCCAAGCAGGCTTTATTGCTGCTTTCGACCCGCCAAGCGATACGTAACTTGGTTTTAGGAGTTTATCGACCAACGATGGCGGATCGGGTCTGGCTGTCTGTCAATACCGAGCCGCAGTTAAATGCTGATGGGAGTATCGAGCAAGTCATTTGCACATTGAGTGACATTACTAACCTTAAGGCAGGAGAGCAACTCTCAAAAATTCATGAATGCTTTTCCAGCCTTGGTTCAGACCCGGATGAGAACATTAACCACCTCACGGGATTAGCGGGAGAATTATTGGGTGGAGCTTGGGCGCTCTACAATCGACTGCATCAAGGCTTACTGTGGTCATCGGGTCAGTGGCGCACACCACCGGAGTTTAGCAGCGTTGGTGAACCGAAGAACCACATCTGTAATGAGGTCATTGAGCGCGGCAGTGACCAAGTCTTGGTGCTTCATGACTTGCAAAACACTTCTTATGCCCAGAGTATTCCTTATATTGCTTCCTACCAATTGCAAACTTATGTAGGACAGGCAGTTAAATGTGCAGGCGAGTATATAGGCTCGCTTTGCGTTCTGTTTGAGAACAACTTTGTTCCTTGTGAAGCCGACAAGAAGCTCATGGGAATTATCGCCGCCGCTATTAGCGTTCAAGAAGAACGCAAGCGGGAAGCGGTGATCTGGGGGCAAAACGAAGCGAAATGGCGATCGCTAATTCAAACCAGCTCCAACCTGATCTCGATTCTGGAAGCAGATGGTACCATGCGGTACGCTAGTCCTGCCATGCAAAGCATCTTAGGATACAAGTCAAAGGAATTAAGAGGCAAAACTATATTTGAGTTTGTTCATCCAGATGATGTTCTTTCACTAAAAGACGGCTTTCAAAACGTCCTCAAAAACCCAACCACCACTTTATCTACTGAGTTCCGGTTTCGGCACAAAGATGGCTCTTGGCGTTATATCGAGTCAACTCATAGCAATTTACTGATGGACGCACCCGTGGCTCGCCTTGTTGTCAACTCTCGTGATGTCACAGAGCGGAAACGAGCCGAGGTAGCCCTAAGACAATCAGAAGGGCAATTGAGAGAAAAAGCTGCTCAACTTGAACAAACCTTACAGGAACTCAAAGAAACTCAAAGCCAACTCATTCAGACAGAAAAAATGTCCAGTTTGGGGATGCTGGTTGCCGGAATTGCTCACGAAATCAACAATCCCGTTTCCTTTATCTATGGCAATATTCCTCACGCCACTCAATACACTCAAGACCTGCTAAACCTCGTTAAGTTCTATCGGCAGCATTATCCAAAGCCAGCACCAGCGATTCAAGCCGAAATGGAAGCCATTGACTTAGATTTTCTCATGGAAGACCTGCCCAAACTGATGAACTCAATGCAAATGGGGGCAGATCGCATTCGTCAGATAGTCTTGTCGCTGCGGAACTTTACCCGCCTGGATAGAACTGCCAGGGAGCCAGTTGATTTACACCAAGGTATCGATAACACCTTACTGCTGTTGCGACCTCGGCTAAAAGCTAAAGCCGCACAGGTCGGAATTGAGGTGATCAAAGACTATGCCGATCTGCCGCTATTGGAGTGCTACGCTGGGCAACTTAACCAAGTGTTTATGAATATTTTCAGTAATGCGATCGATGCCCTAGAAGAGGCACGAGACATAAAGCGAGAGGGAAAAGAAACTCATTCCTCCTTCGCACTTACTGCTGCTAGCTCCTCCAAAGCCGAGTTAATCGTTCCTAACGTCGAAGAGCATCACGCCTGCGGAGCCACTGGGGTAACACTAACGCCTACGATCCGGATTAGCACGGAAGTACAAGATGGCAACACAGTAGTGATTCGCATTGCAGACAACGGACCTGGAATACCACCTGAGATACAACAACACATATTTGACCCATTTTTTACCACCAAACCAGTCGGCAAAGGCACTGGCTTGGGCTTATCAATTAGTTATCAGATTGTTGTTGAGAAGCACGGCGGTCAGCTGAAATGTTTTTCAACACCTGGAGAGGGAACAGAATTCTTGATTGAGCTGCCCGTTCTGCCGGGGTAACAAGCGAGCTGAAGTCTCGGTAAGAAAGACTTTCTACCTACTTGAGCATCAAAAAGATAGCTGCTTTGTGCGATCGCTCACAAGAGCAGGCATAGCTTTTAGCTAGAGCTTTACCTACTAAAAAGTTGTTCCCTTACCCAAGCTCGAAAAGCTCTCATTGTTTTGTTTCTTCCTATAGCCCTACACTGCCTAAGATATTGGGGAATCACCTCAATCAAAAGTAAGTTTTGAAAAGTTGGGCTGGATTCACACTTGATATACTTCCCTTCTCGCAGTACGTTAATTTGTAACTTCCCATTCTCAAATCGCCAAAGCTCAGGCACTCCCAACGCTTCATAGATACTCGGATGGGTGCGAGAAGTCACATCAATTTCTAGTGCTAAATCTGGAGGCGGGTCTACGGTTAAATCCAATCGATTTTTTCCTCGAACTATTGCCTCGTTTTGAATATAGAAACAGTTGTCCGGTTCTATCCCTTTGTCCATCTCCTCATTTTTGAACGTTGTTGAACCCAAGGTACAAAATTCAATATCTAGCTCTTCGAGGAGTGCTTTGACTAAATCACTGACAAGTTCTTTATTAGCTTCATGTTCTGGCAATGGGGTCATAATTTCCAGGGTTCCACCGTCATATGCCACTTTGGAAGCTCTTCGGTCGCCTAAATCCTCTAAAATGGCTTCAAATTCCTGCCAGCTTACGTCACAGAGCAACACCCGCTGTCCTGGTGGCACTGTGATTCGCTTGAGTTCTAACAACATTTCTCAGTCCCTAGGAGTGAAACCATTTTCTACCAACATATCCTAGAAAAGAATTTGAAACTCCCCATAGCTTTAGCTATGGGGAGTTTCAACTACTTAGATGTTCAACAGCTTAATTACACCTTCGCTTCCAGAGACTTGAGATATTCGGTATTAACACCAGACTCCCGGCTCAGGGCGATTTTGCCAGTACGAGCAATTTCGCGGATACCAAACTTGCTCAGCACTTGCACAATCGCTACCATTTTACCGGGGTCTCCCACTACTTCTAAAGTCAGCGAATCCTCAGCAATATCTACCACACGGGCGCGAAACACCTGAGCTAATTCAATAATCTCCGATCGCGCCGCGCTGGCAGCATTGACTTTAATTAACATCAACTCCCGCTCTACACAGGGCGTGGTAGTAATGTCCTGAACTTTCAGCACGTTGATCAGCTTGTAGAGTTGCTTGGTCAACTGTTCAATACTGGCGTCATCTCCAGGGACTACCATCGTAATCCGGGATATCCCAACCTGCTCAGCGGGACCAACCGCGAGACTTTCGATATTGAAGCCCCTGCGGGCAAATAGACCGGCAATTCGGGTCAGGACACCGGCTTCATCTTCGACCAGAACCGAAAGGGTGTGTTTCATTAGTTAGAGTTAAGGGCGACACGCACGCTCTTGCCTTGCCAACGTTTAAAGTTGTCTTGGCTGAAATTTCTATCTTATCGCGGTCTACAGCAACGACAAAGCTGTTGAATCTGCCGCTGACTAAAAAAGCAGGATAGGCAGGGGGAGACAGAAAAAAACATCCCCTGTAAAAGGCAAAATATGTTTCTGGACAGAGGCATAAATACCACTATTCACCCATAATGTTGATGTTCTTCAACCGTTACTGGAGCTAAAAATTTATGGGTTGGTTACAAAGACTCTTTGGAATCGGGAAACCACACAATGCTCAGGTTAATCCTCCTGCCGCTGCCCAGCCTTCACCTCAAGCCTCTACAACAGCTCAAGCCCCGGCGGCTACCGGCACCGAAGCAATTCCCCCAGAGCGAGTTGGTTTAAACGGTGAATATGACCAAAGTGGTCTTGCCAAACGAGTTGCCTTGGCTTTTGACGAAGACCCTGATTTGGATGACATCAACACCCTCTACGTTGCTCAGACGAGTGGCACTGTTGTTTTAAAAGGCACAGTTCCCAGCCAGCAAATCCTTGACAAGATGGTTAGTGTTGCCAGAAGCGTTAGCGGGGCAACTGGCGTCGAAACTAATCAAGTCTCGGTTGGATAAAGATTTCTCCTGATAGGCGAAGAAGCTTGAAAACAATTTGGTCTTAGTTGCCTCGACTCTCTACTACACTTTGATAGTAGAGAGGTTTTTTAGTTGCAGTTGAAGGCTAATTCTCGTTCGCAGAGTTACCGCAGAAGCTTATTTTCAAGCTAGCGGAGAGAATACTTGTTAAGAGGAGTGGTACTGACTTAAGCGAAAAATAGTCGTTTGTAGAAAAACCATGATTGGGGGGAAGCCCGCCAATCTCGCCACTGGGGGACGGAGTGCCTACCTAGAGACCCCCTGCACAAGGATTGATTGGTTGTGATGAAAGTTCAGTTTATTCAATTTTCCTTCTTAAGTCAGTACTATTGTGCTTAAGAGGGTTGGCAATCTACGAAATATAAGTCGATAACTCTTGTGAACTCCATTCTCTCGGGTGGCTGAGGGAGGGTATCACATATCTCAAGCTCAACGAAGTCACCATGAAATCGCTAGTGAGTAATACCAATTTCCTTAATGCTTGCTACAGATACTTTCTTGCTCCCCCCAAGGCATCGGGGGGTTGGGGGGGTCGATGTGTAGCGTCTGAAAAGGAAATTGGTATAACCTTAGCTTATTGCTGGCATTACTGCACCTCACGAGTACTATCAGTACAAAACCGATACAATCTACGGAGATTTGAGGAATTCACCAGTCCTGGCAATGGGGGCGTCAGAATTTAAAGACCAAAATCCCCTGCCTGCTGTACCAGTGGAGTTATCTGCAATAAGGAAAAATCTGTGGCGGGGTAAATCCTTCCTTAATCAAGAATTCACCCTGGCTAATTTACAGTCACAACGAGCCTCACAGCCCTTTAAAATTATTCACCTAGCAACTCATGCCGTCTTCCAGCCTGGAGCACCCAGCGACTCCTACGTTCAGTTTTGGGATACTAGACTGACACTCGATAAGATGAGGCAGTTGCGTTGGAATAATCCGCCAGTAGAGCTTTTGATACTGAGTGCTTGTCAAACGGCTATAGGGGATAAAAACGCCGAGTTGGGTTTTTCGGGGTTAGCCGTTCAGGCGGGCGTTAAGTCAGCTGTAGCCAGTTTGTGGGAGGTCAGTGATGAAGGAACCCTAGGGCTGATGGTTGAATTTTATCGAGATCTGAAAACGGCACCGATTAAAGCAGAGGCTCTTCGGCAAGCCCAGATAGCGATGCTGAAAGGGCAGGTGCGATTGGAAGAGGGTGAGTTGCACAACTCCAGAGGCAGTATATCTCTACCACCAGCCCTAGCCGCACTTGAGAACGAAAATCTCTCGCACCCCTACTATTGGGCTGCCTTTATAGTAGTTGGCAGCCCTTGGTAGCATCGATTGAACTGACACACCTGTTACAACGGGCGATAGACGCGATAGTTAATTTCGGGGAAAATGTTGTCGATTTCCTCGACTTTTTCTAACCAACCGCTGTCAATTTTGCCCACTTTAATGTCGTCGTAGAGCTTATTAAAGCGCATCAAGTGCGATCGC
>DATNQP010000344.1:0-11915 GCA_036703965.1 Leptolyngbyaceae cyanobacterium | reverse complement strand
AATCCCACGCTTCAGAGCGATGGCATTAGCACCAGCGGCAACGTTACGCAAGCCTTCTTTGACCATTGCGTGAGCCAACACGGTTGCAGTCGTTGTACCATCTCCAGCGGCGTCGTTGGTTTTGGAAGCCGCTTGGCGAATCAGAGCAACGCCAGTATTTTCAACGTGGTCTTCCAGTTCGATTTCTTTAGCAATGGTGACACCGTCGTTAACAATTTGAGGTGCGCCGAATTTCTTTTCCAGAACGACGTTACGACCTTTAGGTCCAAGGGTAACGGCAACGGCTTCTGCCAGGATATCCATGCCCTTTTCCAGAGCACGACGAGCATTTTCGTTGTAAATGATGCGCTTAGCCATAATATGTCGAGTTCAGTCAGTAAAGGGTTTGAAGGTTTAAATGTTGAAGGTTGAAGATTGAAGGTTGACACTTACAACTTGCCAACTTTACAACTTGCTCTCGTTATTAACTAACGACTGCAAGGATGTCCTTTTCCGACAGCAAGACGTACTCTTCTGTACCTAGCTTGATGTCAGTGCCAGCATATTTGGAATAGAGAACCTTGTCGCCAATTTTGACTTCCGGTTCGGCGCGACTGCCGTCATCGTTGCGCTTTCCAGGACCTGTCGCGACAATTTCTCCAACTTGAGGCTTCTCTTTCGCGTTATCGGGTAGCAAAATGCCCCCGGCGGTTTTCTCTTCAGCGGCGCTCACCTTAACAAAGACGCGATCGCCTAAGGGTTTAACGGTGGAAACACTCAGAGATACAGCTGCCATATAATTCTCTCCTGTCTACTTCTTCGGGCTGATTTAGCACTCTCAGCCCCTGAGTGCTAATTTACTTAAAGGTAGCAGGCGATCGCAACAAATTCTCCTGTACGGGTTCCCGAACTAACCGATAATGTGTGGCTGGAACCCTTGCCGCAAGAGGCTTCTAGCACAATATTAAGAACCTATGAGCGTATAAAGTAATGTTTAACTTTTACTAGGTAGCTGAGTAAAAGTACTTAGTTGGTCAGCTAAGACTTGAGTTTTACAGGCGTCTGCTGCGATCGATCTAGAGATAGATATAGTAATAGTCGGGATGCTTGGGCGTCTGTGGGTGGAATAGTTTGAGCGAAATCTCCTTAACAATGCAAGCCAACGAATCTGAGAACAATCCAGTTGAATCGTCTAATCCTGAAACCTTAGAGACCAACGGGGCTTTAGGCAAAAATGCAATGGTCGCTAATGTCCAAAGCTTAGGACTCAATCAAATTCAACGACACATTTTTTTGTGTGCCGACCAGACCAAACCTAAATGCTGCTCAAAAAAAGTGGGTCTAGAAGCCTGGGACTACTTAAAAAAACGTCTCAAAGACTTAAAACTCGACCAACCGACAGACGCTCAGCCTAGCTGTATCTTCCGCACCAAAGCTAACTGTCTGCGAGTTTGTGGTACGGGACCGATCATGGTAGTTTACCCAGACGGTGTTTGGTATCGCAATGCTACCCCAGAAGTCATTGAACGAATTATTCAAGAGCATCTCATTGGCAACAAGATTGTAGAAGAATATGCCTTTGTTATTCATCCGTTGCCAGAAATAGTTCAACCCTTAACCCCAGAGTCAGTAGTGACAGAACAAGTTGAGAGTCAACTTCAAAACAGCATGACTCCTGAGATGAAAATTGGTTGAGAGCAAGGTACAATTCACAGAAGCGACAATTGTCAACCTTATTGAAGTACTCTAAATCTAGTAGATTAACATAGGACGACCTCTATATACTGCCGTATACCTAAGGGATTTTGGCGATCGCGCAAGCATCAGTGCTAAGCCGCCCGCTCTAGACCCCACTCCTATTCCGAAGTGAGTCACAAGCCCAGAAGAGAGTTTCTTTTTACGCAAGTCACTAGTAGCTGAGTTGGTAGTGTCCAGACAATCTTGCGGATAATACAAAGGAAATAATTAACGAATCTCAGCAAGCAAGCAAGCAAGCAAGGCATGGCGAGTGTCACAGTATGAAAGAAAACGGTGTCAGAGAAAACAAGCGACTGCTGCTGATTGATGATGACCCCAACCTCATCTTGTTAGTCAAGGACTACCTGGAGTTTCGGGGATATGAAGTCATCACTGCTGAAAATGGTCGAGAAGCACTGGAGGTTTTAGAGCAGGAGATTCCCGACATGATTATCTGTGATGTAATGATGCCGGAGATGGACGGCTATACTCTGGTGGATCATGTCAGGCAAGACCCTCGCACCAGCTGGATTCCTGTGCTATTTCTCTCGGCGAAGGGTCAAAGCCAAGACCGAGTCAAGGGTCTCAATACGGGGGCTGATGTCTACATGGTGAAGCCCTTTGAGCCAGAAGAACTAGTCGCCCAGGTGGAATCGTCCCTCAAGAGCGCTAGTCGTTTGATGATGCATCAATCAGGTACAGCAACAGACACCGGACCAAAAATTCAGGTTCCTTTCGATGTTGAGTTGACTCCCACAGAACTGAAGGTCGTCCAGTTTGTAGCGCGGGGTATGGCTAATCGGGAAATTGCCGAGCAGATGAATGTGAGTCAGCGAACCATTGAAAGTCATGTTTCTAATATGCTCGGCAAAACGGGTCTCCATAACCGAACTGAGTTAGCACGTTGGGCGATAGAGAGTAGCATGGCTTGAGGAGCTAAAAAGTTCAGAGGTCACGAGTCAAGAGTTAGACCCTTAGGTTCAGCCTTAAACTCGCCCCGCCTCAACCCCAACGGGACGCGAGTTTAACACTGGACGAAGATGGCGGAGTTGTTTTTGAACACCCCCTACAGCCCAATTTAGGTCGAACTCAGGTGATTGCACTCAGCTGTGATATCCCTCACAAGTAGAGGTGAGTTAAGTCCTAGAGAAAGCCGGATAGAATCAGCGTTTACCTTGAGAAAAATTACAAATCCTCAACATTGAAATCACGAGGTTTCCTTAAATTTTCCCTCAAGATAAAAACTATAGATTTGTCCAACCACATCCCAGAGGGGAAGATGGACAAGCCGCTTCTGAGTTTTGCCTTCTAAACAACTTCAACAGTCACGATATTTTGGCAAAATGATTCAAATAATTTCTGAGCTGACGTTATCCAAAAAAGTGAGATTAATGACACAAAATAATCAACCTTTGCGTTGGCAAATAAATCCTGATCGTTCCTATATTGCAATTTCCTATGAGGGAAGAGAAGTCGGTTTTTGCGACCCGGAATTTGCAGTTCAAGTTATTGAAGCCCTTAATAAGAACGAGAAGCTAGTTGAAGAGAACGAAATACTAAACAGAGCACTTCAAATGGCTTGCTGGGACTTGCTCAGACAGGCCAGTGGCAATATTAATCAGGTTAATGATCTTCGGGAAAAATACCTGGAAACTGCCAGACGTCCGGAACATGGAACAGAAGCGATCGCGTTCTTACTTCGCAAAAGACAAGAGGAACTTGATATTAGCGATCAAGAATTTGTTGGCTTCTGCAACTCTTATAAGTTGTCTCCTAAAGAACTGCTCAATATTTATGATGGTAAAGAAGTTAGTGACAATCAGCTAAAAGTACTGGCACGGATTCTGGGAAAAACGATTCAGGAATTGACTGACGTGCGCGATGGACTGAACACTAATGAGCTAGAAATGCTGGCACGCCTCCTGGGGGCATCACCTGACTCGTTAACTTCTGAGTTGACTGATGGGCGAGATGCGTCTAAAACTCAGAAGTACAAGAAAAAATAAGTGTGGTTTGACTATAGCCCCAAAATAATATGGCTAAATTATTTATAGACGCCTCCTTAGTGCCAAACAAATTGATTGCATCCAGCCTATTGGTAGGGCTACTCAGTATAATCAGCACTACTGCGATCGCCCAGCCATCGTCAGCTCCGTCAGCTGAACAATCTCAACCAGCTCCCACAAAGAACACTATTGCCGAGCAATTGCAGGGGCAATGGCAAGTGAAAGATCCATCATCCGGTCAGACGCTGACATTGATTTTCACGCAAGATGGCAAATTCTTCATGCTGTTACCTTTAGAATCTGGGAGTGGTCTTGCTGTGCCGTTTGGATACCGAATCAACCCGACTCCTCAACCCATGCACATGGATGTGCTCTTACCAGAAGATAATCAAACGGTAATGACAATTTTTGCGTTTACCCCTGAGCGTCGCCTACGCCTGCAACTGGCTGGGACAAATCCTGGGCAACCCAGACCGACTGCTTTTACCTCTGAGGCAATTTTATTCGAGAAGACTTCTGAAGCAACGACTTTACCTCCGGAATTTCAACTTCTGGGTGACCCTGAGACACAAGGAAATTCAGTTACTTCTGACCTTGAGGGACAAGCAAATCAGGCGCGAGAATCTGAAGGCAGAAATAACATCGCTGCCATGAACCGCGCTCAACAGGCTAATTACCTCGAATTTGCCAAATTTGCCCCGGATATTCAGGAGCTAGGTATCGGCATTAAGCCAGAAACAGAGAATTACCGCTACCAGATTGTCTCCCAAGGCAATCAACGAGAGAGCATGATGATGACGGCTCAAGCCAAGCGCCCTGAACTGAGAAGCTATACAGGTGCTGTGTTTGTCGTCAAAAGTAAGGATGAAGAGTTAACCGTCGCGGGGATTTGTGAAACCGATAAACCTTCATCTACACCCCCAGCGATGCCAACAGCTCCCAGACAGGCGGAAGCAGCCATTCAATGTCCCGCTGGTTCTCATCAACCAGGACGATGAGTTGGCATGAATAGCAATCCAGCATCAACTGATTCTAGTCCCAGTCTGATTTCACCTGCTATTTCAACCATAGAGGCGCAAGGTGTTGCGCTCTTACCGCCGGGTAAGCCCTTGAAATTGGGCATTATGGCTTCTGGAAGTGGCAGTAACTTTGAGGCTGTTGCTCGTGCGATCGCATCTCAACAACTCAATGCCCAAATACAAGTCTTGATTTACAACAATCCCGGTATCAAGGCAGTCGCAAGAGCCGAGAAATGGAAGGTTCCGGCTGTACTGCTTAATCATCGAGACTACAAGCGCCGCGAAGATTTAGACACTGCCATTGTCGAAGTGTTGCGTCAGTACGAGGTGGAGTGGGTGGTGATGGCAGGGTGGATGCGAGTGGTGACACCAGTGCTGATCGATGCTTTCCCTGATCGAATTATCAACATCCATCCCAGCTTATTACCCAGTTTCAAGGGCGTGCGGGCAGTAGAGCAAGCTCTCGATGCTGGTGTAAAAATTGCTGGATGTACCGTTCACCTGTTACGCCTGGAAGTTGACAGCGGTCCTATTTTGCTACAAGCTGCCGTACCCGTGCTGTCAGACGATACGGCAGACACGCTCCATGCCCGGATTCAAGTCCAAGAACATCGGATCTTACCGCAAGCGATCGCTCTTGCTGCACAATGCACTTAATCACTCCTCACTAAGCAGCTAGGTGTAATTAAACACCACACATCTATGAGGTAGTCCCATTACCCATTACCAAAAAACTGTATTTTCCCCAACTGAGAAATGCTATAGCTTATGCTTCCACTTGCCTATTCCCAAGTTTCCACAGGTAGCTGGAAATCAAATTTGTGCCAATATGAGCCACAATTGGTACTAGCAAATTGCCGGTAGCTAGGGCGCTAAACCCCAGCAGCAAGCCTACCACCGACGCCCAAACTACATAAGGCCATTGTTGGCGACCACTCAGGTGCAAAATGCCAAATAGCAAGCTTGTTGCGACTAGTCCAGTGGCGTTCAACCCAATCGCTGGCAACATGACGCCTCTAAACAACAGTTCTTCACTCATCCCAGGCAGTAGTCCTAGCCAAATGATGTCTGGTAGTACCAATGGTTTAAGAACCAAGTGTAGGTAGTAGTCTGCACTGTGACGGTAAGCAGGCCAAAGACGATAGACCAAGCTACTGGCAGCACTAATGCCTACCCCTATCGCCAGCCCTAGGAATAAGGCGTCGGGGGTTCCGCTTAGAGGCAGGAGGGCAACGGAACTGAGGTGCAGCCATAGCTTAGCCACAACGAGCAAGACGACAGCAGTTACACCCATAGCGATTAAAACTTGGATGCGTGTCAGGGGTTCAATTTCAGGATGATCGGGGAGCTGTTTTGCCACTAACAGATAAGCAGTTCAGGGACGATAGAGACGGACTGAGGGCATCAGCAGTGATACCAGCGCGATGAGCGACTAGAACGCCAAGTGCCTCTAAATATGAGTGTACTCTGATTGCTTTAATCCCTAAATGTTCTGGGGGAACTTGCATTGAGGTTTGGTTCTCCTCAACGGCAATAATCTGCGATCGCGATTGACTGAAACTTAGCACAGCACTGCCCCCACAAGCCGTTGCCGGTATAACAACGGCATCCACATCCGTTGCCCAGATGTCTCCCGGTAGAGATGCGGAATTTTGTGCTTCTACAATGAACTGAGGGGCGCGACTCAGTCCCACGAGAACGCAGGGTAAGAACGTATAGCCCAATTCCTCAGCAGCTGAGCGAGGAGATAAGTCTGGGTCGAGGGGTAAGGGCATGAGTGCCGGTGCATGGGCACAAGGAACTTGAAAGGTGCGAACAACAAGGTGGCTAATCACGGCTTCAGCACCGGCGAGAGGGTCTACTCCCTGCCCATGACGGTAAGCTTGCAAGGCATCACTACCACTATCATCCGGGAAACGAGCAATAACAGCGATCGCTTCTGCTCTTGCCTGATCAATCAAAACCTCAGCGGCTCTCAACAAACTGTCAGGATTTCCAATAGTTCCCAAACTCGCCCCCGATGCTGCCGTCCGCAGTTCCACGTTTAAGGGAGCATCTGTCACTACGTAGTCAGTGAGATTCAGCCCCAGTGTCGCTCTGGTAGCATCCGCTGCCTGTAGGTGCCTCAGCCGCAAGTCGGGTTCAATGCCCTGGTCGAGGATTAATCCCACCCGGTTCTGATGCACGGGTCGCATTCCCCAGCATCCAGCGGCAAATTTGTCAAGTCCATAGCCTTCTACATAGAGGGCGTTGGGTAAGTTCCAGTACAACTGGGCACCATTGAGGACATTGGGGTGAGTAATGAGGCGATCAGAGATTTGTGCGATCGCTCTTGCCACCGGCAGAGCATCTCCCGCATAACCACCAATAGCTGCTCCGATACCCGTAGGGACAATCAAAACAACAGTATAAGGGCGCTGGTTCACACTTTATCTTGATTATCTTCTGCCACAGTTACAATTGCTTCAACAAGGGCTTTTTGCCGCTCTACATCCACACGAGTCACAGCCCAACGCAGGGGTTCTCCCGATAAGAGGAGTTCGGCTTCAATTGCCTGGTGGAGTTGGATTGGTGTTTGTTGCAGGTCGATCTCTGCCGTAATGAAGTGTGTTGTCATCTTCGCCCTCTCTCGGTTTGGGTTAGGTCTGTAGTTTCATCAGTTTATCAATCACCCGTGCTGGAAGAATGAAAATATCTCTTTTCCAGTCCCCAGGTAGGCTTTGGTCTATCTGTTGTGTTGCGATCGCCTAGCGTGGCGAATGCGATCGCGTAACACAAACACAGATAAAGCGATCGCTCTGTTTTATCCTCAAACTGAAGCAATAAGCGATGTCGCTCAACTTATAGGTTTAAAGGGATGGGTTAGCATAAGCATACATCTGGTGACCTGACGCTTAGGAGAATGCGCTCCATGTCCGTTGCTTCCGAGAAGAAAGTTTGGACAGATGAGGAATTCATGGCACTGCCGGATGATGGTGGTCGCTATGAATTGGTGGATGAAGAGGTGGTGGATATGGGTAACTCCGGAATGGAGCATGGCAACATTAGTGCTTACTTGTGTGGACTCATTGAGTTATATGTTCGTCCCAAAAAGCTAGGAGTTACTTGCGATTCCAGTACTGCCTTTACCCTGAAATCGGGGAATAAGCGATCGCCCGATGTTTCCTTTGTCTCTAAGGAACGGTTACAGGGACTTCGGCGACTTCCCAAAGGCTTTTTTCAAGGAGCGCCTGATCTGGCAATTGAGGTCATTTCGCCCAGCAATACCTTTGAAGAAATCTATACCAAACTGGTTGAGTATTTTGACAATAACTGTCGCGTCGTCTGGGTGATTAATCCTGATGAGCGGTCTGTGGTAGTGTATCGCCAGCCTCAGCCGGATCGGTTGCTGAAAATGACAGATAGCCTGGATGGAGAGGAAGTGATACCCGGTTTTACATTACCTGTCGCACAACTGTTTGCAGAACTCGACTTTTGAGAAGCGCAACTAAAGAGCGATCGCGTCTTACTCAAGCTGTACTAAGAAAGAATCGTCAACCCTGGCTTTGCAGCAACATCGCACAGGCAATCCGATGATTGAAGTACCTTGGGCTTTTGTGCCCCCTAAATCCCCCCATTCTGAGGAACTTTGAAAATCTGGTTCCCCCTTCCCTTGCAGGGAAGGGGGTTAGGGGGTTAGGTTTTTAATTCGTCAGCAGCATCAAAGTTGCGGGGCTAGGAGAGCGATATACCTTGTTTCGTGTAACCACAGAATGAAATTCTGTGGACTTTGAAAGAATCAGTTAGCTTAATTGCTGTTGGTCATCAAGCCGATTTAATCTGGGTTGCCTCTTTAGGCAGTGTAAGGATTTCGACACCTTCGGAAGTCACTACTACTGTATGCTCAAATTGAGCAGAGAGCTTGCGGTCTTTTGTAACAGCCGTCCACTTATCAGCGAGAACTTCAACTTCCCAAGTGCCTTCGTTAATCATCGGCTCGATTGTGAAAACCATACCGGGGCGGAGACGCTTGCCCTTCCCCCTGGTGCCATAGTGAGGAACTTGGGGAGCGGTATGGAAAATCTTGCTAACGCCATGTCCCACAAAGTCTCGTACTACAGAAAAACCTTGTGCCTCGGCATATTCCTGAATGGCTGCACCAATATCTCCGATGCGTGCTGTCGGCTTAACTTCAGAAATCCCTCTTCTCAAACACTCCTCTGTCACCTCAACAAGCTTTTTTGCGAGTGGGGAGGGTGTGCCGACAAAGAAGGTTTTAGAGGTATCACCGTGGTAGCCCTCAACAGTTGGCGTTACGTCAATATTGATGATGTCGCCATCCTTCAGTATTTGTTTCGCGTTAGGGATACCGTGACAGACAACTTCATTAACACTAGTACAGATTGACTTAGGAAAGCCGTGATAGCCAAGAGGAGCGCTTTTTGCACCATGAGTCTTTGTCCAGCGCTCAGCCTCGTCATTAAGATCTAAGGTGCTGACTCCCGGCTTCACCATTGGCTCTAAATAGTCTAAGAGTTCAGCTGCTAAGCGCCCAGCCTGACGCATTTTTTCTATTTCTCTACTGGATAAGAGAACAATAGTTTCAGTTGCCATGAGTTTCTCTGTAGTCAATGGCCCCAATAGGTTGGGGAGGTCTATATATCTCTTAACTTTACCTTGATTGCCTCAGCATCTCCCACTGCTGTATGCAACTCAGATACCGGCAGTGACAGCAGCTGATGTCGCCAGATTAAGACTGAGACACCATCAATCCTCGCGGCGACAGCACAGTTGGGTTGCAAGCCTTTCAGATGGTGTGGCGGTTGAACAACAGCAATTTTAGGGAGTAAGTCGAGTGCTACTGTTTCAGAAAGTGCGATCGCGCAGCATGCCTTTAGGCTTATCGTGCAGTCAGACGCCTTAGTGTCCGTGGCATTCATCCTGTCGCACTTTCTCGCCCATGCGCGTAAACCCGTTTGTGCTTGAGCGTGAGATAGCGAAGCCTCAGCGATCGCCAAACGAATCGTTTCCTCAAAATTCAAGCCGCCATATGCCCCCAAGTCACCATACAAGCCTAGGCGAAAGTTGTCTTCGCCTAAGCGCAATGCTGAGTATTGATATCCAGTAAAAATAACATCCAGAGACTGCAAGGGCGCAATCTTGGCAACCACATTACCAACGAGTTGCTTTGCCAATTGCAAGGCATCAACGCCACCCAAGTCCCACAGTTGATACTGAGAAAGGTTAAGGAATAGTGAGTGTTCTTGGTTTTCTAGTAGTGCTTTAGCTGCCTCTGTGACAAATAACTGCTCCGTGGAAAGATTGTCCATACCCAATTATCAACTTCTAGGAGCGTACATAATCGTCAAAACACCCAACAGAGCAATCCAGCCGCCTAGGAAATCAAATTTGTCAGGTTTTACTCCATCAATTTGCCATCCCCATAAGATAGAAAGCACAATGAAAATACCGCCATAAGCTGCATAAACTCGCCCAAAGTTTGCAGGCTGTAAAGTCGGTATTATTCCATAAAGAACTAGAATTACCCCTCCCATTAAACCAAGCCAGATACTCTTTCCTTCCCTCAACCATAACCAAATCAGGTATCCCCCTCCTATTTCAAATAGACCAGCCAAAATAAAATAGAAGAGAGATTTTAAAACCTGAAATTTTAACATAAAGAATGGGTATTAGCGATTTTCTATTGCTTTGCAACTACACAAGCTGGGTCATCATCAGACACTGGTGGAATCAGTCCGACAACATGAGGTACAGGACGGGGGGTATAACCGACGAGGGATTCTCCTTTATATGCCAGTGAGGTACTCGCACCGGAATCAAGCATCACCGCATCTCGGAAGCCAACTTTTGCTAGTGCCTCCCCCAACTCTACTGAGCCAATCGGTTCAGCTGACACACCGATAGTAGGTTGTCCAGCTTGGTTAATCCCCCAAAACGCACGATGCCGACTAGCTTCAAAATCAAACAAATTCCCGAAGGCGCTAGACGGTTGAGGTTGAGAGTTTTTAACCAGCACTGCCGCTGCGACAAACGCATCTGTAAGATTAGGCATCTCTACCTCGATTCCGGAAAGGGTGTTGTGCTTCGCGGGGTCGAAGGGGATAAATTTCACTGCCTGGGGACTGATTAACACCAGAGGGCGTCCTGTGAGTTTGGGATTTTCGCTCTTGTTACCGGGGACAAATTCATTAGTACTCTGACTCAAGACTGGCCCAATCATGACGTTTGAGTCCAAATATTTCAGAGAGAAAAAACCACCATCCACACCCGCAATTGCTTTAGTGCCTTCTAAAATTTCTGGAACTTGATAGCGGCTTTTGGCATGAATTGTGGTTGGTTGCCCACCATAAACTAAAAGAAAGGGAGTTTCGTTGACTGTGACTTTAATGTGTTGGATAGACGCTGTAAAGTCAAATTTTGCGGAATTCCAACCCGACAGTTGAAACCCTCCCCAAGCTTGAGGGAGTACATCCTCTAATCTAGACTGACCAAAACGCCCAATGGCAAGCAAGCTCTCTGAGTCTTCGGCAAAGCGCTCATCATTGTCACTCATCGTCAATGCTGCCTGATATCCTGCCTCTCGCACCTGTTCGGCAACTCGTTCATCATACTTTCCCTCTGGATAAGTAAAGTAGCGGATGGGAATGCCAAGTTGCTCCTCTAAAATGCCTTTGGAATCTTTCACTTCCTTTTGCATCTGGTCATCGGGTAACTCTCGCAAATCCCGAGGATGAGTCAGGGTGTGAGCCGCAATTGTCACCAAGGGGTCAGCTGCCATTTCTTTCAATTCCTCCCAGCTGACGTGGCTTCTACCTGTATTATTGCCAACACCAGAGGTATAGATTGAAAAAACAGCCGGGTAACCGTATTTTTTCAGCAATGGGTAAACATACTTGTAGTGACCGCCATAACCATCATCAAAGCTCAACAAAATCGGTTTTTCTGGTAGCGGTAGTCCTGTCCGCAAGTGAGTAACCAACTGCTCAAGACTAATTGGAGTTGCACCTTGCTCTTGAATCCGTTTCAGGTGGTTTTCAAACTCCTCTGGAGTGACATCAAAAAAGACTTCTTTTTCTGGCAAGATGTCGTGATACATGAACACGGGAACTCTTGCCAGTTTGGCTTTTTCATTGATATCTGGGAAAGGAGTAGGATTTAGGTACGCCGCTACTTG
>DATNQP010000343.1:0-8672 GCA_036703965.1 Leptolyngbyaceae cyanobacterium | reverse complement strand
GAAAGGTGGTCAATTGCAATGCCATTACGACCGGTTTGTTTACCGGAACTATGGATGTAATACCCATCTCCCAAATATAAACCGACATGATTTACTTTCTCTTGCGTCGCAAAAAAGACCAGATCGCCAGGTAACAGTTCATTAATCTCAATTGTTCGGGTAAAAGCTTCTTGTTGATAGGAATCCCTCGGTAACCAAATTCCTGATGCTGCAAAAGCTGCCTGCATTAGCCCTGAACAATCGTAGTTTGGACCGACTGTGCCGCCCCAGAGATAGTAGTTTGGCTGTTGCATTGCTTTTTTAGTAAAAGCGATCGCGGCTGGGAGTCGGTCTTGGATTTGGGCAGGTGACAGGGCAACCGCCTGATAGGTCGTTATCGCTAGCTCAAGCCCAGCGATATCCTGCACCGACAACCAACCTGAATAGCCATCCTCGCACAAACGTACCTCCAAAGCGTCATCTACTAACGTCCTCGATCGGATTTGTAAGTGACGCCCAGTTGCCGCCTGAGTTGCCAAACAAGTGCAGTTGGGAGAATCATAGAGGTTCAGGTTGACTCGGCATCGGTACTCACTGGCATGAGCAACGGCCTGATCAAGGCTTGCTTGTAACTGCTCTAGAGAAATCATGATTTTAAAGTAGAAGAGTGGTGAGCTTGGAGCTATATTGCATCACAATCTAAAAGCTAATTACTAATAGCTAACCACCAGTTATGACATTCTTCTGGAAAAACGAACAGCTAGAAAAACTCGGTACCGACATTCTCGAAGCAACCTGGGCAGAGTTTCCAGGGGTTGCCCGCAATCAAATTGCTCTTACCTGGATAGTTTACGACCCACCGGTACCCGTGAATACTGGCGGTGCCCTCTCGGCAGAGGAATTCTGGAAATATCAAGTCCGTGGCTTTAGCTATCGTGGTGTTGAGCGAATTTACCCAGCCAGCTTGGTGAAACTGTTCTACCTCGTTGCTATTGAGGAGTGGCTGGAAACTGGCATGACTCCCGCCTCAGCTGAGTTGGACAGAGCCATACGGGATATGATTGTCGATTCTAGTAATGATGCCACGGGTCTGATTGTAGACATTTTGAGTGGCACAACTAGTGGTCCAGAGTTACCCGTTGGGCCATTTGAAACTTGGAAGTTCCAGCGCAACATTGTTAATCGTTACTTCCAGTCTTTGGGGTGGCAAGAGCTGGAATCGATTAATGTCAATCAAAAAACCTGGTGTGATGGACCGTATGGTCGGGAACGGGCTTTTTTGGGGGAGTTGATGGAAAATCGCAATATGCTGACGACGAATGCCACGGCGCGACTGCTGCACAGCATTGTTGGGGGAGTGGCGGTTTCCTCAGTGCGATCGCAAGCCATGATGAGTTTAATGAAACGTACTCTAGAACCTGCTGACTTGACACACGATGATGAAAATCAAGTTACAGGTTTCTTAGGGGGCACTCTCCCCCCAGACGCTCAGCTGTGGTCGAAAGCCGGTTGGACGAGTCAGGTTCGCCACGATGCTGCTTACATTGAACTACCATCCCAGCCGCCCTATTTGTTAGTTGTGTTTACCGAGGGCAAAGCTCACAGCAAAAATCGGGCAATTCTCCCCTTTGTCTCTAGCCAAGTTGCCACCGCAATGGCTCAATTAACCAGAGGCTAGCCGCAGGTGATGGGGCATGGATAAAGAAAGCCTATGCTCTGTGACCAGCTAAATCCTGCATTCCCTAAGAATTGCTACAAAATCCTTCAAATGATAGAGGCTCTTGCGCTCAAATCCCTTCCTGGATAGATAGCGCTAAATCCTAGAATCTTTTAAATTGACCTCAGGGATTTTAGTTCTCTGAGGACGTAAATCCGAAAAAATGGGCTAATAGCTTTCGTTTTTTCAGTTTTTGTTGTGATTTATGAGGGGTGACCGTGAACAGTATTTTTTTTAAACCCGTTTCCTTCCTAGTTGCTTTTGCGGCTTTGACGATTGTTAGTAACGCCCTATCCGCTCGTGCCGAAACACCTAATCCTGACTCACCGGTTGTTGAGCACTCTAAAATTGGTGCTGCAATGCTGGAAGCCGTTGAGCCTTCTGAGACAGCCATTACAACTGTTAACCCAAGTGCTGTTGAGCCAACTGTTCCACAAACTCCTGAAGATATGAGTGAACAGGTTGATGTCGAACGAGCCAATCTGACAGATATCAATGAGTATCAAGCTGATACTCAGGTACAACCGTCAGAAGCAATGAGCAACGACCAGCCAACTTTGCCTGATGCAGCGAATGATGTCACAGCTGCCAACCCCTTTCCAGGAACAGTATCCACATCTGCGGCTTCTCTGACATTCCAGCCAGAGACTTTGCCTCTGCCAGAGATGTCCTCTAATGAGGTAGATACCACTATTGCACAAACCGATATCGATCCCGGTCGAACTACTCGTGGAGGTGCCAGCTATGTCGGGATTGGTGGCAACATTGGTTTGGGTGGTGACACTGCTCTAGGTGGTGGGTCCTTTGTCATTAACGGCAAAATTGGTCTGACTCGAAGCCTATCGGTCCGACCTACTGCGGTCATCGGAGATGATACCGTTTTTCTTCTCCCGCTCACTTACGACTTTACAATTCGGCAGCCCGATCCCTTTGAACCCGTTCGTTATGCTCCTTTTGTGGGAGGTGGTGTCGCCCTTTCTACTGATGAGGATGACAACATCGGCTTCTTGCTCACTGGTGGCGTTGATGTCCCCTTGTCACGACAATTTGTGGCTAATGGTTCAATTAATGTGGGTTTTATTGAAGATACGACCGAGGTCGGACTTATATTAGGTGTCGGTTACACCTTTGTTGGCTTCTAAAAGTTAGCTCAGAAGTCAGTTCAGCCTTTGAACCCAATAGTAAAGCCCCCAGAGCGATTAATTCAATTTAGGGGGCTTACTTTTTGAACTTATTTGACTTTTCGACTTATAACTTCAGCTAAACCAAGCAAGCCATAAGGGAAGCATCAGTAGCAACCCCACAAAGGTCATGGCAATACTGCTAGTTAGTAATTCCCGGTCTAGGTCATAAACTTCTGCCAAAATCAGCACAGAAAGTCCTGTAGGCGTTCCAGACATCAGCACCAGCACCAGACTGGATTCGTCACTCACCCCTAAGTAGGTAGCACCTAATCCCACCAGTACAGGTACAATTACAACTTTTAACAAAGTCGGGATTAACGCTAGTTTGATGCTTCGCCATCCTTGCAGAGAGCCTAATCGAAGTCCAACTAGCAATAAAGCACTGGAAATTACTACCCATACAGCTTGATCTAAGCCTGATTCAATCACCAAAGGCAGTTCTACTGAGCGGGTATTAAAGCCAATGATAAATGCCCACAGGCTAGGGACAGTTAACACATCCCGTAGCTGAATCCACCAATGATTTTGGGTTTCACTACGCCCAAAATAGCTAGCAATAAAGACAGCAATACCATAAGTACCGATGACGTTACTGGTAAGGCTAAATAATACCGCCCAATTGCGATGCTCAGCGCCAAATAGAATCTCTGTGAGCGCCAATCCGACAAAGCCTGTATTGCCTAACGTTGCAGCCAGGATAAAACTGCCTTGGGAAGATCGTTCAAGGGAATTAAAGCTGAAAGACAAAAAATTAAGAAGGAAGTTTTGGTTCTCTTGAGATTGCTCTGTTGCTTTTTGGCTAATTAACCATTGCAATCCCCACCAACTCAACTGAGCTAAGCCCATACTCAGCAACAATACTCCCACTGCTACCAAAGGGATTAGTCCTCCCCCATTGGACAACTCAGTCTGACGCGCCAGAACTAGAAGTTGTAGTGGCACCCCAACCCAATAAAGCATAAGACCTAATAGCTTAGGAACACTAGCTGGGATGAACCGAAACAGTAACAGTCCTAAGCATGTCCAGGCAAGCAAGGGAGTGTAGGCACGGAACAGGGTATCAATCATACTTGGGTGGCACTGTCATTAAGGTGAAATTAGAACGAACTGATCAGGGTTACATTAACTTTGCCTGTAAAGCTTAGTCAATAAGGCTCCTCAGTTGAGAATTTGCTCTCAGAGCTTCTGCTCTCAAGTGCGTCTAGACGCATCCGACAACGATGCTGATGGGGATAGCGAAGCGCTGCCGCCTTGCGGCGGATCGCACTCACGAAAAGCACCATTAGCAGCACGCTTTGTCGATTGAATCGATGTTGCTTCAAAATCAATGTCTATAGATAGAGATTTAAGTAAAGCCAGTACAGTAATCTGTAAGAGCTTTCAATCAATGCTGATGCGTAGTAACCTGGCATAAGTACAATATCTCAATCTTAGTTAAACTTGTATCCAGGAAAACATACCCTAAATTAGCGGGAGACAAAAAATGAGTAAGTCTCAGTTTTATGATGAATTTACACTATCAGAAGCAGCCGTAAAACTTGGAAAAAAAGCTATGGATTTAGGGCTAATTCGGAGTTTCCTTGTACGTTACTTTCCCGATAGCCAACAGTTTTACATCTCCAAGGAAAACGAAGGTGACCCTCTCACCCCGGAAGAAGCCTATCTGCGTTTGAAGAAATTAGTTGAAAAATCTGAACAATCATCAGTTGTTTCCCAAGAGAGCAAGTAAAAAGCTCTGGAAATAAACGATTGATTGACTTTAATCAAGTCTGACAGCCTTCACCTTGTTAACATACAATTAACATCCTTAGTTTATTAGGGGCAAATTACGATGTTTTTAAAAGACAAGCAAACCGACGACTTAATAGAGATACTTGACATTGAGGCTTTATTTAACCCAAATAAAAGTAGTGTTTCTGGGCAAGCTCAAGCGGGTCAAGAGGAGCAGGAGCCTGCATCTTTTGAAAAAGAAAATTTGAAATTTCCATCCGGTGAACTCTTACCACGCTGTTGGATGGATGAAAATTATCAAAAAGCCTGAGTATAGATTCTAAAAGTTTTTTACTAATTGAGGCACTGGTTAGAAGCAGAGTGTAGCTGCACTGCTAGCTATTTCAAACATAGTTCACTTTTGCCCTCAGTCTCGACTCAAGGGATTAAATAGTATAGAAAGTCACAAGATTGGCATCTTTTCTACTCTACTTTTAGATAGATGAAGGACTTGCTTAGGGAAAGTAAAAATTATTTAGTCTATCTAAATAGTGGAGGGTAAATGTATGCCTAGTAATGGAAGTTCACAAGCTATCAGTGACCTTGAGTACGATTTACTCACAGTTTTGCAAAATAAGTCGGAAGCGCTTAAAGCCTACGACAAGTATTTGCAAGACGCTCAGGCTATGGACTCTCAACCCTGTGTAGAACTTTTCCAAAAGTTACAACAGGCAGACATGCAGCAGGCTCAGGAGATTCGCCAACACCTGCAAGAAGTCATGCAGAAGGGCAAGATGTAGAAGGAAGGTTGCCCATAATCTTCTGCTAAGCCTCTCTGGCAGCAGAGAGGTTTAGTTGAATAGGCTTCAGAGAACCAACGGTCCAGTGGATGAGGTAAGTACTGAATTACAGATTCAGAGGGTTAGCGCTGGCTAGCAAAATTATTAGATACTTTAGAGTGTGAAACGGATAGATGAAATCCAGTAGCAATTCTAAACAGTACGCCAGTATGCATATAAGTGAAATCACTCATCCGAACCAGCTGCATGGTCTGTCGATTCGTCAATTGGAGCAAATTGCTCGTCAAATACGGGAGAAGCATCTCCAAACCGTAGCCACCAGTGGTGGTCACTTGGGTCCGGGCTTAGGTGTTGTAGAACTGACGATCGCACTGTATCAGACTCTAGACCTGGATCGCGATAAGGTTATTTGGGATGTTGGTCACCAAGCTTATCCCCACAAAATGCTCACGGGGCGATACAACCAGTTCCATACGTTGCGGCAAAAGGATGGGGTTGCCGGTTATCTAAAGCGCTGTGAAAGCAGGTTTGACCACTTTGGAGCAGGTCATGCTTCCACCAGTATTTCTGCCGGATTAGGTATGGCACTAGCGCGAGACCTTAAGGGTGAAAACTTCAAGGTGGTGGCGGTGATTGGCGATGGCGCTCTCACGGGTGGCATGGCTTTGGAAGCGATTAACCATGCGGGACATATGCCCCATACAAAGCTGCTGGTGGTGCTCAACGACAATGAGATGTCGATTTCGCCCAACGTTGGCGCGATTCCCCGTTACCTGAACAAAGTGCGGCTGAGTCCGCCAGTACAGTTTCTCTCTGATAATTTGGAGGAGCAGTTCAAGAATATTCCCTTCGTTGGTGAGTCGTTATCCCCTGAGTTAGAGCGAGTTAAGGAGGGGATGAAGCGTTTAGCCGTGCCTAAGGTAGGAGCAGTTATTGAAGAACTGGGCTTTACCTATATGGGACCGGTGGATGGTCATAACTTGGAGGACTTGATTTCCACCTTCAAAGCTGCACACAAGCAGGATGGACCCGTGCTAGTGCATGTGGCAACCGTGAAAGGAAAAGGGTATGCGATCGCAGAAAAAGACAAGGTCGGCTACCATGCTCAAAGCCCCTTTAACCTCGCCACTGGCAAAGCCATCCCCTCCAGTAAACCTAAGCCTCCCGCCTACTCCAAAGTCTTTGCACACACCCTGGTGCAACTTGCCGAAAACAATCCTAAAATCGTCGGCATCACGGCTGCAATGGCAACCGGCACCGGCTTAGACAAACTCCATGCTAAACTCCCCAACCAATACATCGACGTTGGTATTGCTGAACAACATGCCATCACCCTAGCGGCTGGCTTAGCTTGCGAAGGTATGCGACCCGTTGCCGCCATTTACTCTACCTTCCTGCAACGCGGATACGACCAAATCGTTCACGACGTTTGTATCCAAAACCTGCCCGTCTTCTTCTGCCTTGATCGTGCCGGGATTGTCGGTGACGATGGTCCCACTCACCAAGGGATGTACGACATCGCTTATCTGCGCTGCCTCCCCAACATGGTGCTGATGGCTCCCAAAGATGAGGCAGAATTGCAACGGATGGTTGTTACTGGCATTAACTACACCGATGGTCCAATTGCCATGCGCTATCCTCGCGGTAATGGCTACGGTGTCCCCCTGATGGAAGAAGGTTGGGAAGAAATTCCTATTGGTAAGGGTGAAATTTTGCGTAACGGTGACGATGTCCTGATGGTTGCCTATGGTTCGATGGTTCATACAGCGATGCAGGCAGCTGAAATGCTCAGTGAGCATGGTGTTGAAGCGACGGTGGTTAATGCCCGCTTTGTCAAACCCCTTGATACGGAGTTGATTGTGCCTTTGGCGAAGCGCATTGGTCGTGTAGTTACCCTAGAAGAAGGGTGCATCATGGGCGGTTTTGGCTCAGCTGTGACTGAAGTGCTAATGGATCATGATGTTGCGGTGCCAGTGAAGCGGATTGGGGTGCCGGATCAGTTGGTTGAACATGCCAAGCCAGACGAAGCTAAGGCAGAATTGGGTTTGACGGGTTCGCAAATTGCTGAGCGAGTACGAGAAATGTTCTTCAGCCACCAACTGTCGGCAGTTAGCGGTTAGGAGAATGTTTGTTAACGCAAAGGACGCAGGGGTTGAGGGAAAGGTTCGCAAAGATAGGCAATTAGGCAATAATCCGATTTTTTTCTTGTTTATTGCCTTCTGCTAGCTTAAAGCCTGACTCTTGTGTTCTTTGCGTTAAAAAAGACATCACGACTCCTGGCTGCTCTCTAAAGGGTAAATTACTGGGTAATTCTTGATTAATTTGTTACAAATTAAACACTAACAGCCAACAACTAATTACTAATATGTCCCCTATAACTCAGGTTTATCCCATCATTTGGCACGAAGACCGAGTCTTACTCATTGACCAAAATCGTTTACCGACTGAGTATGGATTGGTTGAAATCAGCTGCTGTGAGGATATGGCACGGGCGATTAAAACAATGATTGTCCGAGGAGCGCCAGCTATTGGTATTGCTGCTGCCTACGGAATGTACCTGGGGGCGCGAGAGATTGAAACCCAAGATCGAGATACTTTTTTAACGCGCCTAGAGGAGGTTGCTCAAGCGTTACGGCAGACTCGTCCAACGGCAGTTAATTTGTTTTGGGCGATCGCGCGGATGCTCAGAAATGCCTATGAGTCGATGGGTACAGTCGAGCAGCTTAAGACGTCTTTGCTGGCAACGGCGCAGGCGATTCAGATCGAAGATTTAGAGACTTGTCGGGCAATTGGCGATCGCGGTTTGGAAGTTTTGCCGAGTAATCCCAAGGAGTTGTGTCTTCTAACTCACTGCAATGCTGGGGCACTCGCAACGGCGGGGTATGGTACCGCGTTGGGTGTTGTGCGCTCTGCGTGGCGGGAAGGGCGTCTGGCAAGAGTCTACGCGGGCGAAACTCGTCCCCGCCTGCAAGGTGCAAAGCTGACTTCTTGGGAATGCGCGCAAGAAGGGATACCTGTTACCGTCATTACCGATAGCATGGCAGCTCATTGTATGAAACAGGGGCTGATTGATGCAGTAGTTGTGGGTGCTGACCGAATTGCGGCGAATGGGGACACGGCTAATAAAATTGGCACTTACAGTTTAGCGATCGTTGCCAAGGCTCACAATATTCCTTTCTTCGTTGCTGCTCCCCTCTCTACCATTGATTTCGAGTTACCTAGTGGCAGCCAAATCCCGATTGAAGAGCGTCATCCCTCGGAAATCTATCAAATTGGCGAAAC
>DATNQP010000342.1:0-4787 GCA_036703965.1 Leptolyngbyaceae cyanobacterium | reverse complement strand
GGAAAGTGAACAACGAGTCCGCGAGGCTGTGGTTAAGGCTCCCTTACCACTTATGATTCACGCTGAAGATGGTGAAGTTCTTCAAATTAACGAAATCTGGACGGAATTGACAGGTTACACCCATGAAGAAATTCCTACCCTTGAGGACTGGATTGCAAGAGCTTATGGCGAACGCCAGGAAACAGTAAAAGCAGCCATTGCTCACTTATATGAGCTAAACAACCTGGTAGATGAGGGAGAATTCACGATTAGAACCAAAGATGGTGGAAGCCGAATATGGGACTTCAGTTCGGCTCCATTGGGTTCACTGCCGGATGGTAGGCGACTGATCATTTCAATGGCAATAGATATCACCAAACGCAAGCAAGCTGAGAAGGAAGTTAGTTTCTTGCACTCGCTCACACAAGCGATTTTTGAGTCTCAAGACTTTCAGGCAGCTCTATCTGTGGCACTACAGAAAGTGTGTGAAGCAACAGATTGGGATTTGGGAGAAGCCTGGGTTCCTAACGGTGATGGCAGTGCTCTCGAATGTAGTCCCGCCTGGTATGCTAAGTCCGAGAACCTTGTTCCATTCCGAAAAGCCAGCGAGGCGTTTACATTTCAACCGGGTATTGGGATACCAGGACGTGTCTGGGTATCAAAACAACCAGAGTGGCGACGAGATGTTTCAAGCGAGTCCAATCAAGTTTATCTTCGAGCCAAGCTGGCTCAAGAAGCGGGTCTATCTGCCTCACTAGGAATTCCGATTATTGCGAATGAAGGTGTCTTGGCTGTCCTCGTCTTTTATATGTTTGCATCCAAAGACGAAGACAAACGATTAATTGAACTGATTTGCGCCTCGACAGAATTAGGGTTGATGATCCAACGTAAGCGGACAGAAGGTGAAATTCGCAAGGCGTTGGAACAGGAAAAGGAACTCACAGAACTCAAATCTCGCATCATCAGCACGATTAGCCACGAGTACCGCACTCCGCTGACCTCAATTTTATCTTCTGCTGAATTACTCGAACACTATGGCGATACTTTCTCTGAGGAGAGAAAACTGAAGCACCTAACACGTATTCAGACAAGCGCCAAGCACATGACCGACTTGGTTAACGATCTATTGTTCATCGACAAAGGCGAGGCGAACAAACTCGAATTTAACCCGACCCGGCTGAATTTGGAACAATTCTGTAGGGAACTGGTGGAAGATATGCGTTCTAGTATTCCGAGCCACATTACTCTCACCTTTGACTGTCGAGGGGACGGTAATAACGCCTATTTAGATGAAAAAAGACTGCGACAAATCCTCACCAATTTGCTGTCGAACGCCATTAAGTATTCCCATCAAGGTGGTACAGTTCGATTTGGGCTGGAATGTGTTGATGATGTAGCCATTTTCAGCATTCAGGACGACGGCATTGGTATTCCAGCAGCCGACCAGTTGCGACTCTTTGAATCTTTCCATCGAGCCAGTAATGTTGGTATGCGCCCTGGCACAGGTTTAGGGTTGACTATTGTCAAAAAGTGTGTCGATTCACAGGATGGTCAGATTACTGTAGCTAGTGTTGTCGGTGTAGGTACGAAGTTTACTGTCACGCTGCCATTGAAACAGCCAGCTTCCCTTTACTAGTCCTGTAGAAAAGAGGACTGACGCCAATACTTCTCGGATAAGGCAGACCTAACCCCCCTAGCCCCCCTTCCCTTGAAGGGAAGGGGGAAACTACCTCCCCTCTCAGTAACAAAGCTGCTCCTTTTCCCTCCGCTCGTAGGGGAGGGAAAAAGAGAGATGGAGAGGGGCTGGGGGAGAAGGTTACCGAGAAGTATTGGGACTGACGCGGGATGTGACACTTCAAGGTGGAGAATGTGGACTCAACAAGTTTCCGCTAACGCCTGGAATTGCTCCTCATTAATGCGACCCGCTTGATACAGCGTTTGTGTAATTTCAGAAATTGTTAACACCGAATGCGCCCGATAACCATTGGCTCTCAGTCTGTCCTTGACCCCTTGTTCATGCTCCATAAAAACAACAATGTCATCAACCTTTAACCCAACCGACTTGATCTTTTGGGCCCCTTCCATTGCACTTTTCCCACTGATGAGAATGTCATCAACGACCACAACTGTTTCCCCAGGATGAAAGTTCCCCTCAATAACGCGTCGAGTACCGTGTGCTTTAACCTCCTTGCGGGGAAAAATCATCGGGTAATTAAGCCGTAGGGCTAACCCAGTTGCCGTAGGCAAAGAACCATAGGGAATGCCTGCAATGCGGTCAAAAGTTAGGTCTTTGAGGATATCTGCATAGGCACTAAGAATTTGATGGAAGATTTGGGGATTAGAGATGATTTTCCGCAGGTCGATGTAATAAGGGAATGTTGCCCCCGATGCTTGGACAAAGTTGCCAAAGAGAATGCAGCCAATGTCATAGAGTTGCAAAATTAAATCCTGCTGGGGGTGCTGATTAAGCAAACAAACATCAGGCATCCACAAGTCACAGGAGGAACCTTCACGCACAATTTGGCTTCTGGCTTGATTAACTTCCTCGCGTAGAGACTCAATTGCACTAGCTGGATGTTCGCTAACCAACATCTCTAGGGGAACAGGGATCAGCAGACCCTCGCCGTTAGCATTCAAGCCCGCTGCCAAGATTTGACTAAGATTACCACCACCCTCTGCCCAGATGCTACGAGCTAGGATAGTTCGTTCTGGAGCAGCGGTACGAATGCGTGCTATGACCTCTGGTGAGGTGGTTCCTACTTCCAGCCCCAATTGTTCGGGAGTACCCCAGTTTTTGGCTTCCTTGACCACCTGCAAGTAGAGGGGAGACTCAATTGTGGGATACTCCTGCAAAGCGATCGCTGCGGGATTAGAAGTACAGCACAGCACAAATACTGCCTTACCGGGGTAAACCAAAAACGGTGCTATGTGGTCTTGCCCTGTGTAGGGACTCAGGGTAATCCCATCCACCTGCCACTCTTCAAAAACCGTCCGAGCCAACACAGTACTGGTATTGAGGTCACCGTGTTTGGCATCTAAAAGAATTGGAATATGGGCAGGAATAGCCTTGAGGGTCTTGTGTAGCAGTTCCAGACCTGGAGCGCCCAGAGCGGCGTAAAAACCAAGTGTCGGCTTATATGCACAGACCAAATCTGCTGTTTGGGCGATCTGGTCTTCTAGCCAGTTCCATAGGCCATCAATGATGCTGCCTTTGCCCCCTTGTTCACAGTAGCGGCTGGGCATCATTTCTGGATTTGGATCGAGTCCCACAAACAGTAAGCTTTGATTGTGTGCGATCGCCGCATTCAATTTCTCGAAAAAGTTCATTGGTATTGACCCGCTGAGAAACCTGGATTTCTGGCTAAACCTGCCCCTACATCGGGCTGATTTAGGTAAGTTCTACCTTCCGCAAATTGTATGGCAAGGAGGGTCGCAACACTTGGCGAGGCGGGTGGCGATCGGCAGCGAGTTCGTTCACCTAGGCAAAATTTGGGCTTAAGATGCCTGAGTGCCGACTAGCTCACAAAATTCCCAAACATAGCCCAGCCCGGTATTAACCTAGGCGATCGCGTCCTTGTGATAGTCTTAGATTCAAAATCGACAAGCCCAAAATTATTAAAAATAAAACCAGTCCAATCGTGCAAGCATAGCTCATCTCCAAGTCCGAGAAAGCTTGCTCGTATAAGTAGTAAACAACCGTCTTGGAGCTATTGCGCGGTCCTCCCTGAGTCATGATGTAGACCTCTTCAAAGACCTTTGTTGCAGAAATAGCAGAAATCACCGCTACCAACACTAAATAAGGTCGCATCAACGGCACTGTAATATCCCAGTGCTTCAAATAGCCATCAGAACCATCAATAGCGGCAGCTTCGTAAAGCTCAGCGGGAATAGACTGCAAACCAGCCAGGTAAATGACCATGTAATAGCCCAATCCCTTCCACACCGTCACCGCCATCACACTAAAAATTGCCCAATCCGGGCTGGTCAGCCAAGGAATACCCGTCTCGAAGCCCAGTTGTTTGAGCAGCTGATTGAAAAGACCGTTTTCTGCATAAAGCCACTTCCAAGCAATCCCTGCAACGACCATCGAAATCACCACGGGCGTATAAAAAGACGCTCGAAACCAGCTAATTCCACGGAGTTTCTGGTTTACCAAAAGCGCAAGACCCAGGGGAACTACCACTAAAATTGGCACAACGCCGATCAGATACAGCAGCGTGTTTCCTAACGTCCTCCAAAAAACTGGGTCTGCCCATAGACGCTGGAAGTTTTGCAAACCGACCCACTGAGGTGTTTGGGTAAGATCGTATTCATAACGAGTGAAACTGAGGTAAAAGGCTTGCAGAGCAGGCCAAAAGACACTCAGCGCCAAAACACAAAGGGCAGGCAGTAAAAACAGGTAGGGGGTAAGGAGTCGTTTTTTGAGAATCAAATCTTTTTGCATCCAACAAAGTGAACCTTAAGAAAATTGTTAGATTACAGGCTCGCTGCTGTGAGTTAAGATTTTAGGCGGCTTTCACAAATAGCTAAGGTAATTGAAGCGTTGCTCTTACCACTGGCATGAAGTAGTGTAGTCTACTTAACTGTTTGCCAGGGGCTAAGCATAGTGTAATTTTTTTATATGCATCGCCGTATCCTCGTAAACGGCACAGCTAAGTCCCACAAGGCTGGCTCATTTGTGATTTTAGGGGGTTTTGTCTCTAGGAGATATAGACGTAATTCCCGCTCTTAGGGTTCAAGTCAAACATCTAATTTACCAGGGCTTACGCAGCGAGTTAAACAGGCAAGAGCCAAGAGGCATAGAAGTA
>DATNQP010000341.1:0-17730 GCA_036703965.1 Leptolyngbyaceae cyanobacterium | reverse complement strand
CCCTGTCTCTGAATCTCCAACCCCTATCCCCACATTGACATCAGTTAGCTCTGAGGAAGTAGAAAATTACGCTAAAGCCGTTTTGGCGATCGAGCAAAGCCGTCAAGCTGCTTACAATGAAATTCAGCAAATAAACAACGGTACGCAGGTTGCCGACATTAATTGCACCCAGGCAAAAACGATCGCTAGTCTACCGAGCAATGTTCAAGATATCGCTGTGAACTACTGTAGTCAATCGAAAAAGATTGGTGAAAGTCAGGGCTTGACAATGTCTCAATTTAATGGCATAACGCTGACCGCCCAATCCGATCCAGAATTACTCAAACGAATTCAAAATGAATTGGTTCGCCTCCAACGATAAAGAATTATCGCAGGTTCTGTGAATAATTACCTCTTGTAGGGGCGAAGCCTTTGGGCGACAATCTCTAAAACATACTTAAATCTTGATCTGCGAATGCTTCGCTCCTTCCCCGCAGACTTACGCATTCCACCACGACGCCCGCAAATCTGGGGGAACCGGAATTTTCTCCCCCCAAAGTTGGGGGGTTGGGGGGGCAAAACAATACTATTTGCGTAAGTCCTGTAATTGATGGCTTTACAGATTACCTGTGTGTAGATAGGGGTTGACGTTACCCGCAGACAGGGCGAAGCATTCGGATACAAAAATTCCGGTGGGGTGAGATGGATTATCGCCCGAATGCTTCGCCCCTACACCCTGCAAGAGAAATCTGGTTTCTTATCGCCCCCCAATTTTTGGGCATCGGGGTTCCCTCTAGGGTTGGGAGGAACGGGGGGCAAAATGACCCATACTGCGTAAGTCCTAGTTCTATAAGGCAGAGCTTAGGTCATTAGTATACTGACACACCAGATTCACACGAGTTACACACAGGGGTTGTATCTTGCAAATGCAGTAGTTGGATAGACCAACGGTATAGAGCCTAATTTAGTTAAGATTAACGGCAAGCTCGGCGAGGCTCAAGACAATACCTCAAAAGGATTCTTCTTGCAAGGCTTTTCTTGTACTGAGATCTTGCACCCTTTTCAATAACCGTAGGCTGGGCACTGTCGGTCAACGATAGAATTAGCTGTTCAAGTTCTGGTAGGCAGTGCCCACCATACATGCATTCATGTTTGTTGGCAATGGTGCAAGATCTGAATTGTAACTATTTTATATCTAGTTATTAAAATGACTATATCTGATTCGCCTTCCTGTATGCAGCCTCTAGATTCTGGCATTCTCCCAAAGAACCAAACCAAGGCTTGTCAATCTAATTCAGCCTACCCTTTTAGGATTACAGCAACTCCTGGAATTTGGATTAATCGCATCACTCGTCGTTGGAGTATTCATCAAAAAATTGGTTACGGGTATATTCTAGCGATTAGCATTGCCGTGCTAGGAACTGGAGCGGGGCTAATAGTAGGAGAGCATTATGATGATAAAGCCGCAGAAAAATTACGAGCGGCTCAGCAAACACATGAGCTGGTGGCTCATTTAGAAAAAGCTGTCATGGAGGTGAAAATTTATCAGCAACGGATGATTATTGCCCCTGAGAATAATGCAGTTCAGCAAGACGAAATTATTAAATTGCTGGATACTATCAGTGAGGCTAGAGAGGCACTATATGAACTCAAATTAAATTTAAAGTATTTTAATACTTTTCCCGTAGAAGAGGCAGCAACATCAAAAATATTGTTACGTACCTGTGACACTGAACTGGAATCGTACACTCAGTTAGTGCAGTCACTTTTACAGAAAATAGGTACTGATAACCCAGCCCCAAAGGAAATTCAGGCGTCAAAACAAGTCTTGTGGAAGACTATCAAGGGAGAGTTAGAGCCTAACTTTGAACAGCTCTCAAATAATTTAGAACAACTAGTTGATTCGACTATAGCTCAAGAGAAGCAGGCAGCGAGGACTTTTCAGGCTGCCAAATTTCTCCGGTTGATAATTATCATTGTTAGCATGGTGCTATCTATGGTAATTGCGACAGCTTTAGCCTTTTATACGAGTCGTGCGATCGCTCGTCCCATTAAAGCTGTCACCAAGGTCGCTGAGCAAGCCACTCAAGAAGGCAATTTTGACCTACAGGCTCCAGTTATTACCGAAGATGAAATTGGGGTTTTAGCTACTTCCCTCAATCATCTCATTGAACGGGTAGCTACACAAATTCGAGAGTTAAAGCAAGCTCAAGCACAACTCATCCAGAGTGAGAAAATGTCTAGCTTGGGTCAGATGGTGGCAGGGATTGCCCATGAAATCAACAACCCTATCAACTTTATCCACGGCAACCTCCTCCACGCCAACAACTATACCCAAGAACTTCTAGAATTGATACACCTCTATCAGCAGCACTATCCTCAGCCTGCGTCAGATATTAAAGCGAAAATAGAGGATATTGACATTGAATTTATCAGTGATGATCTGCCTAAAATTCTGTCCTCTATGGAGATGGGTTCTGAACGAATTAGCCAGATTGTTCTGTCTCTGCGGAACTTCTCTCGCTTAGACGAAGCTGAGATAAAAAAAGTCAATATACATGAAGGAATTGACAATACTTTATTAATTTTGAAACACCGATTTAACCAGAAGATTAAAATTATCAAACAGTATGGGTATTTACCTTTAATTAAGTGCTACTCGGCTCAACTTAATCAAGTATTTATGAATATTATCAGCAATGCCATTGATGAACTACTAGCTGATAACCGACTATTCCAAAAACAGATTGTAATTCAGACAAGACTGATTGAGGATAAGCAAATTGAAGTGAGGATTCGGGATAATGGTTCTGGTATTGCACCGGAAATCAAAGATAAAATATTTGATCCCTTTTTCACTACCAAGCCGGTTGGGAAAGGAACAGGTATGGGACTGGCTATTTCCTACCAGGTTGTTGAAAAACATCACGGCAAAATTGAGGTCATTTCCCAGCTGGGTCAGGGAGCAGAATTTGTGGTAACTTTGCCGGTGGAGCAGGGTTGAGCTAGTGATACTAATTTAAGAGAGGACAACGCGATCGCTTTGACGAAAGTGCGGTAAATGAGCGCTAACAGCAAGCTAAAGAAATAGAAAATGCGATCGCATCGTTACTGGATTTATCGAGTAGAGACGCAGGTATCTCTAGAAAACTCGCAAATTTACTGAGTGTGAGTGCTGTAAAAATCTCCTTTATCCGTAAATCTACAGTTACACCCCAAGCGGAAACACTTTTATAATCCCTCCAGTTATTTAAGGTGTACGACGATGTATGACACTAAATTAGTTAAGGTGGATGCTGATTCTGATAGCTTTGACGTGATTTGGCAAGAGGTTAAAACCTTACCTACAGATCAAAAAGCTGAGCTAGTTGAGAAGCTACTAGGCAAAGAATCCGGTTTAGTTTTGCTGTCTGCAAGCAGTCATCTAGTCGATTATATAATTGCACAAATGAGCCTTTTGTCTTCGGAGGGCTTGGCACATGTAATGGCGTATGCAGCGCAGGAGATCGCGGCTAGGGTTGATTCTGAGGGTAAGAGTTCTAGGAGATAAGAGCGACGTTTTCTCTACCAGGGTGCTAACAGATACAAAAGCAAGGCAAAGAAAACATCATCGCCTCCTAATTGGAATAGGTATAGACGCTTACACGGCTAATCTAATTAATTCTCAATATTACACCGCCCCTAGCATGAGAACCTCGCCTATAATCAGGGCGGAATCTCTTGACAAATAGCAGTAAAAATGGTGCAGTCTGCCAGTCTTCAGGAGCGCTCTAACAGCTCCCAGGTAAACCTAAACCGATTTTTAGTCTGTGGGCTTGGCAGTTTAGGTCAGCAATGTGTCGTCGCTCTTAAAGAGTTTGGGGTTAACATCACGGCGATTGAGGAAGTGCAGCCCCGAAACTGGGAGATTCCTGATTTACCCAACTTGTTAGACGAATTGATCATCGGCGATTGTCGCCAAGAAAGTGTTTTAGAGCAGGCAAAGATTCGGCAGTGTCGGGCTGTCCTTTTAGTCACCAGCAGTGAGCGCGTGAATACCGAGGCTGCCTTTGCAGCACGGCTACTCAATCCCCAAACTCGCTTAGTTGTCCGCTCTGCCAAAGATAATCTTAATGAACTTTTGAGTAAACACTTGGGGAACTTTGTTTGCTTTGAGCCAACTCATTTACCTGTCCCCGCCTTTGCCCTTGCCGCCTTAGGAACCAAGACATTAGGATTTTTCCACCTGGAAGGACAGCAACTGCGGGTGGTGAAGCGCCAAATCCAACCTAGCGATGTCCTTTGCGGACGCCAGGTACATGAACTGAACACTCACACACATCGAGTTTTGAGTTACACACCCAGTTCATCTAGGTTTCCCCAGTCATTTTATCAGTGGGAACCGGAGGCACTCGTGCAGGGAGGAGACACCATCGTTTACATCGAGGTGACCGAAAAATTTACCAAAGGTTCTGAGAAACCGGCAACGGAGACTAAGCCAAACCAGCGGCAGTTCTGGCAAGAGATTGCCCAAGTTCTATCCTGGGGAAACCTTAAGCAAAAACTGACAACCTTCTGGCAATCCAACTATCAGCATCAAGCTCGACGTGTAGCCGTCATCTGTGGCATCACTGTGCTAATCCTGCTGCTGTGTGGAACAGTGCTATTTCACTGGAATTATCCGATCACCCTGCGAGATGCCTTTTATGCCACTGCCATCTTGCTATTGGGAGGATATGGGGATTTATTTGGACAACTCAAGCTAACAATGCCCATTCCTTGGTGGTTGCAGCTGTTCAGTCTCGGACTAACTCTGGTAGGTACGGCTTTTGTGGGGGTATTGTATGCCTTGTTAACAGAGACACTCTTAACCGCCAGATTCCAGCTTTTAAGGCGGCGTCCGCCGGTGCCGCAACAAGACCATGTGGTGCTGATTGGATTAGACCGAGTGGGTCAGAGGGTGGCGACTCTGTTGCAAGACTTTAAGCAGCCAGTGGTTGGTATTACCAGTACAGAGCTTGACCCAAACGTTTTACCACAACTGCCGGTGATTACGGGTAGCTATGCCGAAGCCTTGAAGACGGCGAATCTCTCCACAGCCAAAAGTGTCCTTGTGGCAACGGATGATGAAATGGTGAATCTGGAAGTCGGCTTGATGGCTCATGCCGCTAATGCCACAGGCGGTCTAGTTATCCGAACATTTCAGCAAGGCTTGAGTAATAATCTGGCACAACTGTTACCCGATGCCCAAGTGCTGTGTGCCTATGCTTTGGCGGCAGAAGCCTTTGCTGGGGCGGCTTTTGGAGAAAATATCGAGAATTTGTTTCGCCTTAACAACCAAACTATCCTGGTAACGGAATACAACATTGAGTCCGATGATACCCTCCATGATTTGCTGCTGTCGGATGTCACCTATGGCTACGGAGTACTGCCGGTTCTTTACCAGAAGGGGCAAGAAACTCCCAAATTAATGCCTTCTGAAGATATACGTTTGGCAGTGGGCGATCGCATGGTAGTTCTGGCAACTAGCAAGGGACTGGGACGCATTGAGCATGGACGAGTTGACATCGCACCGAAAAGCTGGCGAGTGCAGGTCGAGAAAGCTTGGACACAGGAAGCTGTTTTTGAGGGAGCCAATGCGATCGCGCGGATTTCCGGATGTAGTCTCAGCGTTGCGAGAGCCTTGATGCACAACTTACCGGGGACATTGCGATCGTCCCTCTACAAACACCAAGCTCAACGCCTAGTGCGGGAGCTAAGCAAAGCTCAGGTTCAAGCTTACATAGTCCCTATTGCTAATAACTAATTTGAAAAGAGAGCTGTTGTCAGCTAAACCCGCATTCCTCTCACGTCTCACCCGAAGGGGAGCGTCTCTAGGAATGCGGGACTTCGGCGAGCGCTCAGGCTTCGACGTGAGCGCTCAGCCGAACGTCGAGCCGTCAAAGAGGGGGGTTCAATACCCCTCTGTTTGACAATCTCTTTTGTAGAGTTCGCAAAAACTCTCTGAACACATCACTTTGAGTTCGGGCTGTTAGCTCACAGTACTTAAGCAATGTTTCTTTTTCTTCTGGAGTAAGCCTAAACGTTACTGTTTCCGTCTGTTTCACGATTGTATTTACATTAGATATGCAGTACAATTGTGTCATGAAATTAGCATACCAATTCAAACTACTACCAACTTCTGACCAGCGGTGTCGCATGAGCAAATGGCTCGATATGTTACGACATCAATACAATTACTTGTTGGCAGATAGGTTTGATTGGTACGAGATGAACCGTTGCCCTATCAACGCTTGTCCGTTGGTGTGCAGCATCGCACAACCAACAGAGCAATCAGAATACTACAGTCAAAAACGTTCTTTGGTATCTCTCAAATTGAGCTTCCCAAACTGGGGAGAATAAAATTCATTCAACACCGTCCTATTCCCAATGGTTTTGTCATTAAACGGGCGCTAGTCACCCTCAAAGCCGATGGTTGGTATGTAACTCTAACTCTAGAAGATGCGTCTGTTCCAGACCAACCGACTATTGACATTGAGCCAACTGAAGCTAATAGTATTGGTGTTGATGCAGGTCTAGAGTATTTTGCAGCTTGTTCTGACGGAACAATGGTAGAACCTCCTAAGTTCTACCGACGATCCCAAGAAAAATTAGCCAAGCTCTCTGCCAAAAGAGAGCTGAGAAAAAAAGGTTCTACCGCACGTCACAAACTTAATTCATCTATCGCTAAATTGCATCAACAAATAGCAAGACTTCGGAAGCAATGGCATTTCGAGTTAGCGGGTGAACTGGTAGATAAAGCTGAGGTCATTTTTGTGGAAGACCTCAAGGTTTCTAACATAGCGAAGCGCAATAAACCCAAACAAGATGAGGAAGGAAAGTATCTTCCTAATGGGCAAGCGTCGAAGTCCGGTTTAAATAAAAGTTTTGCTGATGCTGGGATAGCTGGATTCTTGAATGAAATCCTACCTTACAAAGCTGCGAAAGCTGGGCGGTTGGTCATTAAAGTCAATCCATCTGGAACATCCCAACATTGCGCAATCTGCCTCAACAGAGTTCCCAAGGAGTTAAGTGATAGGTGGCATGACTGTACTTGCGGTGCATCTATGCCTCGTGACCTCAACTCTGGAATTCTTATCAAGAAAGTGGGGTTGGGCGTTCGCCTCACTATAAAACGCGAATCCGAGAAGTCTCGGAGGAGAAGCCTACACTTACCCGCAAGGGAAGTGTAGGAGTACGTCACTAGCAGTCGAGACGGTACAATCAAAGTCTGGCAGTAGTGAAGAACTCAGTTTTTTTGGGGTTGGAAGCCCCGGACTCGGTCTTTCTTGCAGTCCGGGGAAGATGTTACACCTGTCTTGCCTACTTCCCACTCCTTACTCCTCACTCCCCTCTGCTGCATTACGAGTCTTCCAAGCCAGTTCTAACAACCCAGTCCAGCGCTTTTGCAACTGTTTGGGCGTGCAGCTGAGGGCTTTGGCAATCTCTTGGTCGCTCTTGTGAGCCTGTTTGAGTGCTAAGAGTTGCTGCTGTTGGGGGTCGAGTTGCGCCACAAACACGTCCCACTGATTAGATGACATTCCCAGCTTTTGGTCAAGGTCTGCCCCTAGCCATTGGTGTACCAGTTTCCAGTGGGAAGAACGAGAGAATTTTTCTACATGGTACTTAAAGCGCTGTTGCAGGTAGTCGCGCTGGCGGGGTGTCAGACCAAGGATGTCGTCGATATCGGGTGCAGCGAGGTCTTGCAGCTTTAAGACTAGGTAATCTGCACAGTCGGAGTGACCCTGAGATTCTAGGTATTGTACCAGCTCTGAGACAACGCGATCGCGTAAGACGGCTTCACTGGGGTCAGTGGTTTGGGCAACGAGGCGTGAACGGAGTTGTTGCATGGCAGGTGAGCGGTTTTGCTCTTGTGCGTCTTCGCCTTTAGCAAATTCGACTGCCTGTTCTATATCCAACGGGGTTTCGCTGGGTTGGCGTCTGGCAAAGCTTTGTGCTCTCAACACAATCAACTGCTGGCTATTGCGATTGTTCAGGGTAATGCGCCGCTTGGCATATTGCTCTGTAAACGCCATGTACTCCGCTAGTTCCAGTTGTACCCGAGGAGTGTAGTCGGCATCCACCTCATTTTCCCTGCGAAAGGCTTTGAGGGACTCAGCGTAAAAGTCTTGCAGAAAGTCCTCAATCAAGTTGTATCGAGCGGAAAAGCTTAAGTTAGCTTGAGACGGTGCCACATGGCGATAAATCATCACACTGAGGTTGCTGTGCAGTTCAACACGACCTTGTTTTGAACCCAGGCGATAGTATGATAGACACTTCGAGAGCCGGTGACGAGCTAGCGTTAATTGCCAGGAGCCGATTTCACCAGAAGTTTGGATGCGATCGCTCTTGCGACAAATCCGCTCCACCTCCAGGGCAATCCGGTTGACTAGCGTCTTAGCACGACTGGGTTCCGATCCAACTTGCGAGCGTAATTCTTCTAGCAACAGAGCACTCAAAGCCTGGGTGTCAGTTTCCTCGGCAATTTCCGGAGCGTGCAGGCGGCTATCAGAAGTTTGATTGAGAGAGTTAGCGATTTTAACGTTCATGGTATTGCCCCTAGGTACTACAGTCACGAAATGGTAGCGACATTCAAGAGAGGGAAGGTTTTTGTGGGTGTCATCTACAAGGGTTTACCCTCTGTTGCTGTCTACAATCTGACTGTAGACTGCTACCTTGAGCGGTTGGGTCATTCTTGTGTCACTACCAAAGAGTTGACTGTTTGAGCGATCGCACTGGCAACGGTTTCTTTGCACGATCTCCCGCTATAAACCCTTGCTGAAGATACACTTGAACGATTTAACCCCCCAAGCTCATGAGAGTGTTAGCCAACCTGTTTGAGTAGACAATCAACAAACTGGGTTGATTTAAACTTTTTGTCCGTAATCTCCCAGTCGTCCGCTGTAGTGTAGTCTTTGCGCGGTAAACAGAGCGTTGGCGTTTCTTTGGAGAACGTTCCTCCTTCCTCCTCCTGACCTTAGCTGACTGGTAACGCCCAAGCCGCTGCTGCTTCCCATCCCAGTCCTTGCCGCACTATCACAGGTTCCGAGCCAGTCATATCCAGAATGGTTGATACCTGAAAGCCTGGTTCCGAGCCATCGTCTACAATAATGTCCACCAAGCTATCGAACTCGTCGAATAGTTTTGCCTGTTCCAGTCCAACCGCTGGGGTTTTGCCATCCTCATCGGCTGGATGAGCGGAGGTGGAAATGATGGGATTTCCCAACGCCAAGAGCAGCGCTTGACATACTGGATGATCCGGGACTCGGATACCGCTGGTTTTGCGCTTGGGATTCATGACCAGCCGAGGCACTAACTTTGTTGCGGGTAGCAAGAATGTGTACGGCCCTGGAATTAGACTCCTCATAATGCGGTAAGCTGGGTCACTTACCCAGGCATATTGAGCAATATCCGACAGAGAAGAACACAGAAACGTCAGGGGCTTATCATTAGATAGTTGCTTCAGGCGTCTCACACGTTCTACTGCCGACTTCACATTCAGGTCGCAACCAATTGCATAGACAGTATCGGTGGGATATAGCATTACAGCACCATCTTGCAGGGCGTCCTTAATTTCCTCTATTCGACGTATTTGTGGTGTTTCCGGATGGACAGTGTAAATAGTAGCCATCAAATTTTTTTCTCTCAACCGTCAAATCATAAAAGTTACTTGTCATGAATGATGAGTTTCCCTACCAAAGAATGCAAAATTTGGGGTGCGGGGTGCGGGGTTCAAACGTGGAAATTCCCTGCTTCGCACCCTACACTCCCCACCACTCCAGAGGCACAACATGGCAAAACTAGCGTACCTGGATTGTCAGACAGGAATTGCCGGTGATATGTGCCTGGGCGCTCTTGTGGCAGCAGGTGTCCCAATGGAATATTTAATCGAAAAGCTCAAAGGACTGGGGATCGAGCAGGAGTATCGCTTACGGGCAGAAAATGTCCACCGCAATGGTCAGTTAGCCACGAAAGTGCATGTGGATTTGCTCGGTGAGGTGGAGCAGCATCACAATCCTGAGCCGGGTCATGAGCCTGATCACCATCATCACCCTGAGCATGACCACGGGCATGAGCACTCCTTAGACCTCACCTCAGATACTCAACACCAGAAAACTCACGACGCCCACCTTTCTATTCATGCACCGACACGCCACCTACCAGAAATTGAGCGATTAATTACAGCAGCAGAATTACCGCCACGAGTGTTGGAGTGGAGCCTCGCCGTCTTCCGTAAATTGGCAGAGGCAGAAGGGGCGGTACATGGTATTGCACCTGATAAAGTTCATTTCCATGAAGTGGGAGCCACTGATGCCATTGTAGATATTGTGGGTACCTGCTTGGGGTTAGATTGGCTAGGGATTGACCACCTCTACTGTTCGGCTCTCCCTACTGGCGGCGGCACAGTCCGGGCGGCGCATGGTCGTTTGCCTGTGCCGGTGCCAGCTGTACTGAAATTGTGGGAATCCCGCCAAGTGCCAATTTACAGCAACGGGATTGACCGGGAATTGGTGACACCGACGGGTGCCGCGATCGCTGTTACTCTTGCTACTGGCTTTGGTTCTCCACCCGCCATGACTCTTCAACGTGTTGGCAATGGTGCTGGTTCAGCGCAGTTGCCGATTCCGAATATTTTGCGGCTGTGGATTGGGGAATTGGGGACTGGGGACTGGAGAGGGGTCAAGAGGAGTGAAGAGGGGAGTATTGCTCCCCCCTTCCCTGGTAGGGAAGGGGGGCTAGGGGGGTTAGGTCAGCCTTATCCGAGCAGTATTGGAAGGGGGTCAGCTCTCAATCAGCAATCTCCAATCCTTGCTTCTCAATCCCCTCACGTAGAAACCATCTCTGTACTAGAAACCCAAATTGATGATTTGAGTCCTCAGGCAATTGGTTATGTATTTGAGGCACTATTTAACGCGGGTGCGGTAGATGTTTTCACTCAGCCAATTGGGATGAAGAAATCTCGACCAGGCGTCTTGCTCATGGTAATCTGCCATCCTCAAGACATGGAGGCTTGTGAAGCTGTTTTATTTCGCGAAACCACTACCTTAGGAGTCCGGCGTCTGACCCAGCAACGAGCGATTTTAGAGCGGGAGATGCAGCGAGTAGAGACTGAATATGGGGAGATTCGCGTGAAGGTGGCTTGGAGCAATAACTCAACCCACAAAACTATCACCAATGTCCAGCCGGAATACGAAGATTGCGCTGAGTTAGCAAGAGTAAATAACTGCTCTTGGCGAGAGGTGCATCAGTTGGCTGTTCAAACCTGGTATCGAAAGCAGGGACAAAGCTAACAACAAAGTATCTTCAATGGGCGATCGCTCTCAATCATCCCTGGTTTGGGCAATGCCTTGAAGTAAACTCCAGTGTGACAGTCGATGGCTGTAAAACGAGCCTTGACTGACTTTTTCTGCAAGCGATCGCATTTTCGTGGCGATCGCTTGAGAATGTGACACAGTCCCCTAACTCTCGTTGCCTGTGGATTTATTGGTCGGAACGGGGTTTGCGATCGCTCTTTTTCAACCTTTTTTGTACACCTTGGGCTTTGATAATGAGTTCAATGCCCTGAGTTATCATCCCTTGGATAACATCTAGTACGGGTTTGCCTGAGAGTACGTCGAGATTGCCGTTCACACCGATGAGTGCGGCTTGCACAACCAAGAAGATAGGGATGATTCGCTGCAAAAACTTTTGCTGTTTTTGTTGACTTTTGTATATTCTTGTGTATTGCGGCTCGTTGGTCGATTTGGTTGGTTGAGAGTTGTTCATCGTGAGAACCTTGAATTGTTGTTGAATCAAGGCTCTCTTTGGTGTCGTACCCTCAAGCAAACACCCCAAATAGGGCTGTAAATCTTTTAGAATCAGGGCCGATTTGGATTTCTTTGGCAGATTTGCAAGGGAAGACGCTAGAGGAATATTTGCTGCAAAGGTGGCTGAAGAATGCTTTAGAGGTTGCGCGGGTTACCCCAGAACAGGAAAACGCCCTAGTCGAGTTGTTCAAGAAGGAGCGCGTGTGGCTGTTTTTGGATGGCGTTGATGAGATGGCAGGGGATTCGGTATCGGTAGGGGCACGACATGTCGTGCCCCTACAAATGATCGCATCTCAACTGGAAGGGTGGGTTGCAAAGGCACGGGTTGTGCTGAGTTGTCGCTTGAATGTCTGGGAAGCCAATATCAACGCGCTGGGTGATGACTTCGAGACATATCGGCTGCTGGATTTTGACTATCCTCTTCAAGTAAAAGAGTTCATCTGTCGCTGGTTCCGAAAAACTGACACCGACAAAGGGGAACGCTTATGGGCGGAGTTAGATAAATCTGAGCGTCAGCGCATCCAGGATTTAGTCAAAAATCCTCTGCGGTTAGCGCTGTTGTGTAGCACTTGGCAAAGTTCGGATAAAGGTTTGCCCAGTACTAAGGCGGGACTCTATGAGCGATTTGTTGAAGTGTTATATACCTGGAAAAAAAACCGCTTCCCCACGACTTTTGAGCAGCGACAAGAATTAAATGCAGCGCTGGGACGCTTGGCTTTGAGAGCGATCGACTCTGAAGAGTCCCGATTTCGGCTGCGGCATAAGTTAGTTTGTGATATCTTGGGCGATCCAGAACAGGAGGGTTCTTTATTTGGCTTGGCGCTACAACTTGGCTGGTTAAATAAGGTTGGCTTGGCTGCTGAATCGGAAACTGAAGAGAAAGTTTACGCCTTCTTCCATCCTACGTTTCAGGAATATTTCGCAGCGCTGGCGATTGACGATTGGCATTTTTTCCTCAACCACGTTCCCCACAATCCTACACAAGGTAATTACCGCATTTTTGAGCCGCAGTGGAAAGAGGTAATTTTGCTGTGGCTGGGGCGAGAGGAGGTAGAAAGGGAGCCGTTTATCCAGGCGTTGGTAGAGTTTAAGGATGGGTGCGGAAATTTTTATAGGTACAAGGCGTATTTTCTAGCAGCAGAGGGGATTGCTGAATTTCATAATTGTTCTCAAGCAGATGACATAGTAGAGCAAATTGTTAAATGGGGGTTTGGTTATTTCAATATTAAGAAACAAACATGGCAAAAATTTCCTGAAATAATTGCAGGGGAAGCAAATCTAGCAATACTAGCGACAAATCCAATAAAATCCATCAAGACATTAGGTGAATTAATCCAAATCTGTCAAGATGAATATATTCGTTTGACAGTGATATCTACTTTAGAAGAAATTGACAAATATAATTCTCAAATCATCAATAGCTTAGTTGATTTAATCCAAACTTCTCAGAATGAAGATGTGTGTTGGATAGCAGCAGAAAAATTAATAGAAGTTGGCAAAGCTAATCCTCTAGCCATAACTGCTTTAATTGAATTAAGCAATACTTTTCAGGATGAAATTATTCGTCAAATAGCTGCAAATATGCTAGGAGAAGCTGGAGAAAATACTGTTTCTATACAAAGTCTATTTGAAGCACTTCAAATTCCTTTGGATAAATCTAATCGTTGGGAATTGGTAGATGGATTAGGAGAAATCCACAAAGATAATCCTTTAGTTATCAATGCTCTAATTGAATTAATTCAACCTTGGCAGGATGAAGATACTCGTTTAAAAGCCCTAGATTTATTAGGAAAAATTGATAAATTTAATTCTCTATTAATTACTAATTTAATTGAAATAATCCAAACCTCTCAGAATGAAGATAATCCTGATAGGGCGGCATATGTATTACAAAGAATTGGTGAATATAATCCTCTAGTAATCACTGCTTTAGTTGAATTAATCCAAACCTCTCAAGATGAAAATACTCGTTTGACAGCGGCATCTACTTTAGAAGGAATTGACGAATATAATCCTCTAGCTATCACTACTTTAGTTGAATTAATCCAAACCTCTCAGGATGAAGGTATTTATTCGATAGCGGCAGGCATTTTAGGAGAAATTGTGTCATCAGCTCGGATGGAGGGAATTGTAACTGCTTTGAGAGGTTGTGTATCAGATGAGGCTTACGAAAATGAGTTTCAGCGATACTGTGATTGCTACGAAGTCATCTGGCTTTGTGCCGAAAACATGACATATCCAGCCTTCTATCACGCTTGGCATCCGCGAGAGGGAGTAGGGAAGACGACTACTCCCTCTCGCCAAAGCCTCAAGCAAGCTGACTTCCCCCAAAGCCTTCAAAGTGCGATCGCCAACGACCCCCAACTAAGCCAAACTATTCACGTCATTTGCATTGACGGCAGCCAATTCATAGAACCCGATCGCCCCGCCGCCGAAATATACGACCAGATGCTTGACCAGAACTGCCCAGAGTGCAACCCAGTACCCGAAACAATGCCAGCACTCAAACTGTATTGGAACTCCCTCAGGCGCAACAGCGATAAGCGACCAGTTTTAGTGTTTTACGCCTCTTCCACGGAACCCTACAGCGCGGCATTTCTCACAGACTTGAGCAAATTCAGTGGTGCGATTTGTGTAGTGACCTCTCCCCCAGCCCCTCTCCTGGCAGGAGAGGGGAGTAAGAGTAGTTCCGGTTCCCCTTCCTCCCCGTGGGGGGAAGGGGTTAGGGGATGGGGGTCACTGCAATTTTTCACACCAAGCCAGCCGATCGCAGATGTGACGAAGTGGATACGAGCGATCGCATTTTCGTAGCGATCGCATACCTACTCAACAACAGAGCATTAGCGTTGCTAGTGCTCTGTTGTGAAAAACTTTGTGGATTATACCATATAAAGCAACTTTTTCTCGGATTATAACCAAAAATACTTATTTTTCCAAAAACAAAGTGCTACATTAACATTGTTGCAACATCAACAAAGTCAGAAGCCAGCGCCCAACCGTGGAAAGTGTAGCGCTGGCTTTGGCTCCCATCAACAAAGGAGACAAATTTATTATGACTGACAGACAATGCTTCAATCCTTGGGGGGTTGCCCGTCTACTTCCTACTGGGAAATGGGTAATTATCGGTCGATACCACAAGGCCTCGGATGCTGACGGACATCTTCAGTTATTGCATCAGCGAGTTCCTCACATGCAATTTAAAGTAGTGTTCGATTTGCCTAATCGGCAGAAATAATGACGTGTAGGGGCTGCGAAAAAGAGCTAAATACTTGTGCGAGTACTGCCATTCGCCAGAGCGATCGCTACACACCCAGAAACCCGACTTTTCCAAGAAGTCGGGTTTCTCAGATATCCTCACTTATTGAGCGATCGCATCGGGGTCAATCCCCTGAGAACGCAAGTATTGGGCCAATTTATCAGCCCGAAGGCGTTCTTGCTCTAATCGCTCTACACCCCACAACAGCAGATTTCCCTCCTCATCCCACCAGCGCAACCAATAGCCTGTGCGTTCTTCCTTCTCTCCCCGCCAGACTCCCAAAAATAACCCCATATCTGCCATCCAGTGGCGACCTTCAGCGTCGGGCAATTCCAGTTCATACCGTCCTGCTTGTAACCGATATACCTCCAGCAATCCAGTGGCGGGGTCAAATATGACGTAGGTTGGGACTTGCAGAATTTGTTCGTAAAAAAACCACTTACCAGGGGGGTAGGTACGTTTGACTGAATATTCTCCACCGTCAGTTTCCGACAGGAATTCGATGACAACGCTGGGGATGTCTCCTTCTAGCTGAGGGGTATAGCTTTTGCGGTCTTTCCCAAGTTCTATAGGCAGCACAGAGGGAACGTAAACCCAATCTGGTGCTTTAATTACCAACTCACTGTTCACCGTTGCACAGAGTCCAAAGTTGGAGGCAATCAGCATTTCTGGTTTAATGTACCCCATCAGTTCCAGAATTTCTCTTAGCGCCCCAGCGATCAGTGGTTGACCAGTATTCTCCACAGGTTCTTCTTCTAACTGAAAGTCATCAGGCAACTTCTCCCAGGTGACGGTCAGCGTTGCCATTTTTGGGACGGTACTATCCTGAGTTGCGACCATGACCTTACTTTCTGAACATTGAATGACTTAATCTTACTTCTAGCCGAATGGCACTAAGATAAGCAGACGCGGGGACGGGGGGACGCCCAGACGCGGAGAACATCAATGAGCGATCGCCAAACGCAGGTGGATTTATTTGGGAGTGCGGGGAACTCAAAGGCTGATTCCTTCATTCCTCCTTGCTCCCCTTTCTCCCCTAGTGGGAGAAAGGGGTTGGGGGATAGAGGGGGAAGGACGTAAGTCCTGTCAAATCTTCCTTTAAAATATGTAAAGAAACTGAAAGGAAAAGGCTGAATGCGCGTTGCAATTGTTGGGGCGGGACTAGCGGGAATGGCGACAGCAGTTGAATTAGTCGATGCCGGACATGAAGTGGAAATCTTTGAATCCCGTCCCTTTGTGGGAGGGAAGGTTGGCAGTTGGGTAGACGCCGACGGTAATCATGTTGAAATGGGGTTGCACGTCTTTTTTGGCTGCTACTACCAGTTGTTTGACTTAATGAAGAAAGTGGGGGCAATTGATAACCTGCGCCTGAAGCAGCATACCCACACCTTTATTAATAAAGGAGGACGCACAGGGGAGCTGGATTTTCGCTTCATCACGGGCGCTCCCTTTAATGGACTGAAAGCCTTTTTCACGACTTCTCAGCTATCGCTACAGGATAAGCTGCAAAACTCGCTTGCTCTTGGTACTAGTCCCATCGTTCGCGGATTGGTGGACTTTGATGGGGCGATGAGAACGATTCGCGACCTAGATAAAATCAGCTTTGCTGACTGGTTTCGCCGTCATGGCGGTAATGATGGCAGCTTGAAGCGGATGTGGAATCCGATCGCATACGCTCTTGGTTTCATCGATACTGAGAATATTTCCGCGCGTTGTATGCTGACCATCTTCCAGTTCTTCGCCGTTCGCTCAGAAGCGTCGGTGCTGCGGATGTTGGAAGGCTCTCCCTATGAGTATCTACATAAGCCCATCATTGACTACCTAGAGGCACGAGGGACAAAAATCTACACCAGGCGTCGAGTTCGGGAAATTCTCTTTACCGATGCTGGTGAAAAAACCAATGTCACCGGACTGGTAATTGCTAACGGCGAAACTGAAGAAACAATCACCGCCGATGCCTATGTCTGTGCCAGTGATGTCCCTGGTGTGCAACGTCTCCTGCCCGAAGCATGGCGTAAGTGGTCAGACTTTGACAATATTTACAAACTTGATACGGTTCCGGTAGCGACAGTGCAGCTCAGGTTTGATGGTTGGGTGACAGAACTACACGACGCCGAGAAACGTCAACAGCTAACGGAAGCAGCAGGGTTGGATAATCTGCTCTATACCCCTGACGCTGACTTCTCCTGCTTTGCTGACTTAGCCTTAACCAGTCCCAGTGACTACTACCGCGAGGGACAGGGTTCCCTATTGCAATTGGTGCTAACTCCAGGCGACCCCTTTATCCGGCAGAATAATGAAGCGATCGCTTCTCACGTCCTCAAGCAAGTCCACGAACTGTTCCCCTCCTCACGAGAGCTAAATATGACCTGGTACAGCGTGGTCAAACTTGCCCAGTCTCTCTACCGTGAAGCCCCTGGCATGGACCCCTATCGTCCCCCCCAAAAAACGCCAGTAAGTAACTTCTTTCTTGCCGGTAGCTACACCCAGCAAGACTACATCGATAGTATGGAAGGAGCTACTTTATCTGGGCGTCAGGCGGCAAAAGCCATTCTGGAAAATGCCCAGAAACTTGTAGAGCGATCGCCCGTAACAACAGGTTGAAGTTGCTATTCTTCTTAAGCCCGAATAAGGGTTGCAGGTTACCCGGTTAGTCGGTTCAGGTTAGAA
>DATNQP010000340.1:0-2929 GCA_036703965.1 Leptolyngbyaceae cyanobacterium | reverse complement strand
CTAGCTAAGGCAGGCGCTTCCAGATAAGCGTCCTCTATCGACTCCTTGCTGTCAGCCTTGATAGGTTGAGGTTCAAGTGTAGGAGTAGATGTCCAGTCAGAATCAACTTGAGGGATTTTGGGCGAGATGAGAACAAAATTTACAGGCTTGGGAGTGGTTAATCGACTAATGCGATCGCCTATATTCTCTGGAATTGTATAGTGGGCGGGAAGAACAGTGCGCTTCGAGACAGCTTCATGCACCAAACCCGCAGCGTGTTCAGAAGGGTCAATCGGTGGACCCACATCCGGACTCAGATGGGTGTCAGTAATGGTGCGTTTGGGTGATGAATCAACCACCGGCACTGGTATCAGTGGCTCTTGCACTGACTCTTGAGACAGATGAGTCAAGGAAATTGGGGGAAAAAATCGAATGGAACGCGCCATCCGTCGATAAGGCTCTAGGTGGTCGGTCACATTGCCCCCCCTGTGATTAAGTACATTAGAAAACTGGTATGTAAAGCATGCTCTCAGTGTGGTGTAATATACCAAATTCAGCTTTTGAATCTGAGACATTAGCGGTCGAAAGTTAGTTTTCTTAACGTTTTGTGATCTTCTGTTGTGAAGTGTCGGCACAAAAGACTGGTGGAATTGGGTTGGATACGATAATTTATCAGATATGTATGATGATGACGATCTGAGCGTTCTCGATACTGCGGCTGAGCTAGAAAGCCCTCTAGATAGCATAGAGCCGATTGATGCTGAGTCAGAAGCTCTCAAGCCCGATCCAGAAGCAATGCTGGCACTATTAACGGCACCGGAGACGCCGCAACGGATGCTGGCAGCGAGAGCGTTTTGTGAACTTCAGGATGAGCGGGCAATTCCTCATCTGATTCACTTGTTGAGAGACGTTTGCCCATTAGTGCGGGTGAGTGCTGCCTATGCCCTGGGGCGCAATCCGAGTTCAACGGCAGTAGAACCGTTGATTGACCAGCTTAATCGCGATTGGAATGGTTATGTGCGTAAAGGAGTTGTCTGGGCATTAGGAAACTGTCGCGATCGCCGCAGCTTGCCCTCTCTAACTGACGCCCTCAAAACTGATATTTCCGCCGTCCGTTTGTGGGCTGCCAGTTCTCTGGCGCAAATGGCTGAGTTAGAGTATGAATACGTTGTGGCATCAATTCCGCCGCTAATTACCGCCTTAAGGCAAGACCCCGTAGCAGCGGTGCGGAGTAACTGCGCCTGGTCATTAGGACAGCTGTGTCGGCAACTCCCTTCCAATGCTGTTTATGCCGGTGCGATTGATGCCTTGATTGAAGCCTTTGCAGAAGATGAAGACATGGGTGTTCAGGAAGACGCCAAAGCAGCACTTTTGAAAGTGGGCGACCCTCGCGGGCTTCAGATGATTGAGGCGTTAGAACTAGAAGGGTTTTTGTAAGGAGAATATTTAAAGCTTTTAACTTAGAAAACTCGCACTCCATACGCTTCGCTACCCTGAGGGCAACTGCTGTTATGGTCAGGGTTGAAAGTTTGGAAATAGCGGCGGGCACTCGCCGCATCCGTTAACGGGTAAGTCATCTTTCGACCAAAGTGATAGATGAACATTTTATTGTAGGGATAGTGGGACTCGACACCATAGAGCGATGTAGAGAGGCCGTCCTCCCTAACCTTCAGGTTTGGTGTAACGACATCCGCCCGCAGGGTGTAATCACGGTATAACATCATCAACACCCCAGTCAGATCCCAGTTGGATTCAAAAACAATCGCTGGTCCGACATAGGGACAGACCCCATCGAGAATCAAGGTACTCCCAGTGGGCAGAGTCGGAAACTCCTGACGAATATCGGCTATAACAGCTTGCACCTGACCATAGGCAGTTATCCAAAATGAAGCGAGGGTGTTGTTAATCAGGAATCCACTCGTGCAGAGCAGGGCAACCAGTATGCAGAAGAAGCGTCTACGCAATTGCTCTGAGCGCAGACGATTACTTACCCACCCCAGCCCGCCAACCATTGAAAGTGACACTCCCGCCGCTGCTGCAATAGCAATGCGGTTGCCTATCCCGGTGGCGGTGTTCTCGGCATTCCTATTAATTAGAAAAATCGCGTAGCCCAGTCCAAAAACAACCAGACCCCACACGATGAACCTGAGCATAATGGTCTGGTTAGGTAGCTCAGCCTGCGATTGGCTGATTGCACGGTAAAGATACCAGAATACGAGCGAACCAACCACCACTCCCATCGCCAAGATTAACCAGTTTGGGTAGTCGCGCAGGATCTTAAATATCACGGCGGGTAAGCCAAGGCCGTACTCGCCGTAGCTTGTGAGGAAGGCTTTCGCGACGTGCCAGCCAAACCAAAGGATATGCGTATTTTTGAGATGTCCTATGCGGTTCGTTGTCAGCGCCTTAAAAACTATCACCACGATCAGCGCTAGCAGATTGCTCCCAAACAGCACTGCCAACTTCTTTGGACTCAGCTGTCTGCCTGGAACCGAGTCATAAAGTTGTCGTCTGCGGTACCAGACAAGTAGCGGATTGAAGAGAAACAGCGGTAGGACAAGTTCATAAGCGAGGGTGCTGCCAACCAGGCTTAGAATACTAAGTAGTTTCCAGCCCCATAGCTGCAAGCCTTCGCCTCGCACTGCTCTTAAGTCAGAGTAGAGACTTAGAAAGTACAGTGCCATGCTCAGGTTGGCCTGAAAAGCTGCCACCCAGAAGCGGTCGGTGGAATAGTGGGGAAGTAGCGCGTACACTACCGCTACAGCAAGGTTAAGTACCCGCTGTTGGCTCACTTCACAAAGCACTAGATAGAAAAGTACAACACTCGACAGTAGTACTGCACCATTGACTAGGTGGTATCCGAGTGGGTCAGAATCAAATAATGAGTACAGCCCTGCAAAGTAGAGTAATTGCAGCGGACGCATATGCGCTCCAATGGCCGGAGCCACGG
>DATNQP010000339.1:0-3912 GCA_036703965.1 Leptolyngbyaceae cyanobacterium | reverse complement strand
CCAACCGCGACTCTTCATACCGAAGGCGTTAGGCATAGGTATCGCTTTCTATCCACCCCGCAGCATCGACTACCGACAGTCTCGATTAGAAACTCTTCCATCAGGCATAGTAGTTTTACACATGAGAGCGCTCTTCAGGTTGGCACCATTCAAGTTAGCACCACTCAGGTTGGCACTCCTCAGGTTGGCACTCCTCAGGTTAGCCCCACTCAGGTCGGCTCCACTCAGGTCGGCTCCACTCAGGTTAGCACCAAACAAATTGGCACTGAACAGGTTGGCATCTCTCAAGTAAGCCTGATACAGGTCAGCATGCTTCAGGAGGGCGCTACTTAGGTAAGCATGATACAGGTCAGCATGTCCTAGGAGAGCATCACTGAGGTTGGCATGATACAGGTCAGCACCACTCAGGTTGGCTCCACTAAGGATAGCACCATTGAGGATGGCTCCACTAAGAATCGCACCACTGAGGTTGGCTTTACTTAGGATGGTTCCACTCAGGAGCGCACCACTCAAGATAGTTTTATTGAGGATGGCTCTACTCAAGATGGCTCTACTCAGGATAGCTCCACCCAAGTTGGCATTACTCAAGTCAGCACGAATGAGTTTGGCATTAAATAGATTGGCATCAAGCAGGTTGATATCAGTCAGGTTGCTACCAGTCAGATTAGTCCCTTCCAGGTCAGCACAGTAAAAACATCTCTGCCCTGCTGCATAACACTTCAGAAGTTCGCTAGCATCCATAGGTATATTTTGGGAAGTTGCTTTAACTGAATTTTCCCAAAACGAACTTCAGCATTATGCTGAGGTCAATCTTGCTCTACTCGTTAGCACCCAACTATCACAACTGCGGTACTTGACACTAACAGGATAGAAAGCGATCGCGTTCCTTTCTTTGCCGTCGGGATTTATCGGTTAGTCCGGTAAGTGTCTTCAATTGTTCACACAGCAACCTCATTATCAGTTTTTAGACTATAGAATAGACTTTCCCAATCGAGTGAGCGATCGCTATTCCCTTCCTCTTTCACTTCAAAGGTCACGTTGCATGCCTTGGGTTGCTCTAGTACCTGAACACAAAGCTCAGCGATATCGTCCCGGCTGACTTTACCCCGGATGTTGTCGCCTTGCTCAAATACCAATGCTTTACCCCCAGGTTCCTCTGTCAAGGCACAGGGTCTAATAATCGTATAAGGAATTCCGCTCTCTCGCACTGCATCCTCTCCCCGCAGCTTCCACGTTAGAATTCCCCCCAGTTGGTCGTTCATTCGCACGGCTGGTGGTTCTTCCTCCAAATTAATTCCCGGACGACCTGGACGAGTAACGCCAGCGGAACTGATCATCACAAATTGGGGCAAGGTGGAACCCCCATAGGCTTTGACGGTTGCTATTTGTAGTGCAAAACCACCCGGCTCAAATTTCGGGTTCAATCCCCCGTCATACTCAAACTTGCTGAGCATCAGCTGCAACGCATAGATGTGACTGGAATCGAAGGTGGCGGCGTCTTTCAACGTCTTGGCACGAAACACTGGAATCAATGCATCAAAGGGGACGCGAACATTAATCCAGCGATCTTTCTCAGTATCAAAGGAATAGCAGTAGGAAACGCCATCCCATTGAGATTCTGTGCGAAGGATGAACTTATATCGCTGACCATCCCCTTTCACGCACAGTTCTACACCATCGTACCCACCCAAGTTCAGCGGCTCCTTAAAATTGCGGGTGCGAACGGAAGCAAAGCCACCGGAGTTTTGGGTTGACACATTGCCAGTGAACAGCGCGGCATTATCGATTAGTCGGATAGAACTCTCACTGACGCCACCCATAACCACGTCATCCACAGCGCCCCAGGTTTCTTTCAAGTCATCTGTGGGTTTTTTGAAATCAAATATCAGTGTTTCGCCTGCCCTTCCCAGACTCATAGCGGCAGCTTGCACCAGGTTCTTGATGCCCTGATAGTCCACAATTTCGGGGCTATCCACGACTTCTGGCATATAGAATTTGATGCCTTGATAGTATTTTTGTCGGTCAGGAGTATCGCCTTCAACAGGCTGCACCCGAACTCCTGTGCAACACACGACGGCAGAGACACTGTCCATCAGTTCAGGAGTCAATGTCTGTGGAATGGTGATGTCTGCCTCAAACAGTTCCACCTTGTCGCCGAGCATTTCCCGCCCTCTGTGAGTATCCCTGACTAAGGCGCGTACTTGATAGTTCTGCTCAATTAGACGCCGCACGACTCGCTTCCCGACACCACCAGTTGCCCCAGCGACTAGTACCACTCCCATTCTTTTTCCTCTACCCTGGCTTTCTTGTTTATTATTGGCACGACCTGTGAGAAGCCGCTGTAGACAGTTAATGAAAGGGATGACCTCGAAATAGGTCAACGTTTTGACAAATCTACCAGCGTCCCATTGGGAGCGATTTTTTTCCGTCACAACCGCGTCCTCAGCCTTTCCTCAAGTTTATAGAAGGGTGGGCGAGCGTGAATCAAGAGTGCTACAACCCATACCTTTATTGTGGGATACTTCTACAGAAAATCCTTAGCGCGATCGCCCTAACAGGATGCTGAGCCTCGAAAAGCGATCGCCGTTGGCATTTCGACGGGTTGCCTAAGTAGAATGTCACTGACTTGAGCGAAAGGTAGTCGTTACGAGAGAAAAACCCAGATTGGGGGGTGTTCCCCCCAAACCCCCCACTGGGGGACGGGTGCCTCCCCCAGACCCCCTGCACAGGGATTGATCGGTTGTGATGAATTTTCTTGATTTGATTTAGTGACATTCAGCCTAGTGCGCCGGTTCATTGATGGTAGGGGCAATCTCCTCACTTCGCTCCGGCTGTGGTTGCCCCGTAAGGGTTTTGGGGCTTTTTCCGGGGGCGCTACTCCTACGGGAAATCGTCATTTTGATGATTACTGAACCGATGTTCTAGGCAGAGTGCTGACGCTTGGAGAACGCTTTGCGATCGCTACCACGGTTTCAACTAATTATGCACACCAGTTTTATTAGTCTCCTCCAAAATCTAAAGAAAATCTAAAAAACTTTGGCAAAAACCTATAGCCTAGACCGATAGTATTATCTAAATCTCATAAGTTTAGCCAAAGATAGTTCTGTAGGTATAGGAATTTAGGTGGGGAATAGTAGTGATAATTAAAGCATGCATCTACTTCAACAAATAAATCATTAAAGCTGTTCCTGTCTAGCTTTTAGGTAGGAAAGCTTAATGAATAACAGCTTGTGTTGTGGAATACAAATTCGCTTTTTGGAAGCTACATATCACGTAAGTGAGGGGTGAGAGGGAAGAGGTAACTGGCATAAACCAAATATGTATCGCCTAAAAGTAGCAATGGTATAACATTAAACAGTCAAGTGAATCACCTCTGGCGATGTACGAGCGCAAAGCTTAGACAAACGCCCATATTTTCATAACTGATTTAACATTAAAAAGAAATGCTGAGAACAAAATAGTTGTCAGCAGATTCTTGCTTTTGGCATTCAATCAGGGGATAAAAAAATGACTGTGGAATTTAGAGATTTAAAAACCTTAGCTGAGCAAGATATTGGCTTGCCTCTCTCCGAAGCACTTGCGTTGAGGAGATTGCAGTATGAGGATGTAATTCCAGAAGAAATTCTTGATTTGCTTGAAGAAGCAGCAGATACCTATGCTACTTTAGCTCCTGCACTCTCCGATCATCTGCGAAAAATAGCCAGGAAAGAAATCGATTTTTTTATTTCGCTCTATCAGAACAAAATTAGACAACATCACTATACACAGAATCCGCAGCCGCCTCAGAAAATCCTTCAGCTTTTATCTTGCTGTGTATCTTAAGTAGGTCGGTGGAAATAAACATTACTGGTTTTAGTGATTGGGGAACTCGGGGTCCCCTCTGGGGATAAGGGGTAATGGGGATGCTTGGAT
>DATNQP010000338.1:0-6874 GCA_036703965.1 Leptolyngbyaceae cyanobacterium | reverse complement strand
CAAGGTTTTCTGGAGTCAGATTCCAAGTTGTCTGGAATCCAGCATCCCCAAAAGTACTAGTGTATTGCTCACCAACTAAAAAAGGATCGAGACTAACTCCACTACCTACATTACCAAAGGTGTAGTCTGTAGTAGTCCCTGTTGGCTCGAAGATGCGTAAAGAAGAAAAGTTTGTAGTAGTGAGCGTTCCATCGTACAAAATGTTGTTTCCAGGACCAGTGGGGTGACTAGGACCAGTAACTGCATTCCAGCTTCCGTATTGGAAGGCTCCCGATGGGGTACCGGATGCCGGAGTACTTTGTACGTGGACTTCATAGAAGGGGTTTGAGAAAGTGGCGGCTTCAGCTGAAGTACTAGTTAAGCTAAGAGCCGTAGCAGTTGCAGCAACGACGGCGGCAATGGTTTTAGGGAAAAGTGTCATAGTTTTAGCCCCCTGAAAGTATGTTCTATTTAATAGTCATTTAAGCTGTTGGTATGTTATTGCACAGCCTTAGTTTTAACTACAAAGGCTTTTTATTTTTTACGGAAAAAATATATTTTGATAAAGTTTTGATGAAGCTTAAGCTATTCTCCTATTTGGTGGCACGTTTCGCTGATTTCCAAAAATCTTTTTCAAAAATTGTTTGAAGATTGTGTAAAATTTTATGAAGATTTCGTGAAGAGTTGCTCATGAAATCTAAGAGTGTGCATAGTACATTATACAAGCGATCGCGCTACGCCGACACTTCATTGCCTGCTCCCTCCTCATCCACTCGAAAGCGGTAAGCAGCATGACAGCGTAGAAGCGTAAAAGAAATACGCCCCTATTTCAGACATCAGCGTTCAACTACTCCACCCTACTCCGCTTCGTCCTGAAAGGACTCCGCTACGTTGAGGGTGGAGATTGCATCTTGGCTCCATCTGAGTCCTGAATACCTCAAGCGGTAATCAGTTTCGATTTCGTCACCAGATACATCAGGGACGGCTGAAAAACGCCCCGTACTCTCCCAGTCTTGCCGAGAGAGTAGTACTCTAAGTGCAACATTCCTAGCACCAACCAAATCAGCATGGAGAGTATAACTACACTGCTGACACACAAAAGTTAAACCTTTGTTGGGTCTATTTTCTTTGGATGTGTGACCACAGCACGGACAAGCCTGAGAGGTATAATGAGCATCCACTTTTATCGCCAAACTGCCAGACAACACAGCTTTATAGTCAATAAACCCGTGCAATTCGGCAAAAGACCATCTAGCCTTATTGCTGTTAGCTCGACGCTGTTTTGAAGATGCTTTCTTACCTTTCTTCTTGGGGTTTGTTCGCTCTCGAATGTGGGTTAGATTCTCCAGTCCAATTAGGGTTCTAGGGGAAACAACTTCTTTGGCAATGCAGTGATTGGTGTCAGCGATAAACCGTCTCTCCCGTCCAGATAATGCAACCAATCTACCAGTTGCGCTACGGGTGCCTTGACGCTGTAAAGACTTTCTCGCTTTAACATAACGAGAAGCCTGATGTCTCACCTGTTTGCCGCTGAAAAACTGAGTCTTATTCTGGGTGTCTGCTGCAACAGCAATGTAGCGCTGTCCGACATCTACACCCATAATTCTATTGATGTCAGTTGGCATCAAATCCGGTACTTCTACTTCCAGGCTTACCAATAAGTAGTAAGTTTTAGTTGGTTTCGAGTACCAGAGCTTTGCCGCTCCGATTCTGGCTACTCCAGACTTAATCATCTCAAGGTGTTTGGAATAGCCTTGATAATTCACCTTGATTCGACCATCTAAAGTGATGACACTCACTTTCTGGTCTTTAACCAATGAGTAGTCGCGTTGGTAATTTAACGTGCAGGTACGAGAAACGTATTTAGGTGGTTTGTCCAACCCTTGATATCGCTTCTTAGTGCGACCGGCTTTAATTGCCTCCTCGTTCTGTTTTAATTTTGTCCGCAATGACTTGTAAGTTGCTCCTACTTGTCGGGGAACGTTGCAAGCCATTTGCGACGGAAGCTTAAACCGCTCCCGTAACGTGTAATAAACTTCCTTCTGAATTTTTGTACCGTTATATGTTTTGCCCATTTCAAAGGCAACACCGGACGTGTAATTCAGTGCGTCCCTATATGCCAAAGAAGTCACCCGGAGCTGTTCTTTTTGCTCTTGGGTGACTTCTAGTTTTAATTTTGCAGTTAGGGCTTGTCGCATAATAATTTCACGAGATGATTGTATATTAACATTGTCGTGAAATAGCGAAAGTGGTTTGGATGCCGGAGGGACGGAGGCATCCCGCCATTCCTCCCCACCCTAAGCGAAGTTGAGCTGGACGCTCACTTGCGAGAGAGGATGGCGAATCCTGGCGATTTTAGTTGAACACAAGAAACCGGCTGGATCAAAATCGCTTTGGGTTAAGTGGGTAATTCAATTGAGGTTATGAGTTTTCGCTTTCTGCTGTTTGCGCCTCAATACTGCACCAGCACCAAAAGCCCCAAACGCCAAGACGCCCAACACTGAACCCGGTTCGGGAACTTTTTCAACTTCAACCGTAAAGGAACCGGAAGTGAAACCGCCCTTGCCATCAGAGACTAATAGCCCGATTTGATGTGTGCCTTCTTCCTCAAAAAACCATTGTCCACTCGTACCGATGAAGTCATCGAATACGCCGTCCATATTAAAATCCCAATCAAAGGTGAGCAGATCGTGAATGCCTGGGTCAATCGCGGCAGCAACAAAATCAAACAACTCGTTTTGCTTAACAATTAAGTTTTCAGTCAGCTGAGTGATGGTTGGGGCAACATTCAAGACTTTTAGCGTCCTGATGAGGGGATTGCTAAAAGCACTATCTTTATCCTGTGCTAGACCTGTAAATGTATATTCACCTACTTCGGTAAAGGTACCTAGATTGGTGCCTAAAGAACGGATTCCTGAGGTATTAGGATCGATGCCAACATAACTGCCGTTAACAAAGAAGTTGATAGAGTCTGCGCCTGGATCTGTGGCATATAGCGAGGCAGATACTGATTGACCTTGATAGATCGTGTCACTTGACAGGTTGAAGTCGGTGAGAGTCGGAGGCAAATTCAAGACACTCAATCCGCTATAGGCAGGACTGCTCCAATCACCATCTTTGTCCAAGGCATAACCCGTGTAGGGAATGTAAGTATTATCGGCAAAGAAACCCAGGTTTGGACTTAGGGAACGGGTTCCTGAGATATTAGGATCGGTGCCAACAAAAGTGTCGTTCAGGAAAAATGAGATTGAGTCTGCTCCTGGATCGGTAGCAGACATCTCAGCGAATGCCCATTGACCTTCGTAAATTGTAGGGATGTTGAGGCTGGTGACGGTCGGAGCCACGTTTAAGACTGTCAACCCGCTGTAGGCAGGATTGCTCCAAGCACCATCTTTGTCCAAGGCATAACCCGTATAGGGAATGTAAGTATTATCGGCAAAGAAACCCAGGTTTGGACTTAGGGAACGGGTTCCTGAGGTATTAGGATCGGTGCCAACAAAACTGTCGTTCAGGAAAAATGAGATTGAGTCTGCTCCTGGATCGGTAGCAGACATCTCAGCGGATGCCGATTGACCTTCGTAAATAGTGGGGATGTTGAGGCTAGTGACTGTCGGAGCGACATTTAAGACTGTCAGTGTACTGGTGACAGGACTACTATAGTTGCCATCCTCGTCCCTCGCCTGCGCCATATAGGTATAGTCACCGTTATCAGCAAAGAAACCCAGATCCGTGCTCGCGGAACGAGTTCCTCCTCGACTGAAATCAGTACCCAGATTGCTACCGTTCAGGAAGAATGCGATAGCCTCCTGTTCCGGATCGGTGGCATAAATAGACGTAGATGCCGATTGACCTTCGTAGATGGTAGGTGCAGAGAAAGAGACAGTTGGAGGAGCATCTCTAACCCCTGGATTTCTCGGCCTAACCGGGTTCTCACTGCTACCGCTATCGGTATCGGCGCGGAATTGCATCACTCCCGCAAACCCGTTGTTCCAATACAGTGAAAGTTTCCCAAAGAGGTCTCCCTGTGAGATATCTATGGGGTCAGTGTAGGTATAGGACGTTGGGCGTTGTCCAGAAGTGGTCTGAAATTCCCAACCCTCAGCGGAATAGGGTGTCTGTAGTGGACCCTCAAGAAGGGGATAAGTATCAAAAACAGTGTTTCCAGGAATCGCATCAATGATTAAGGAGGTAATGCCTTGACCAGAATTCCTAAAAGTCCACGGTGAATCATAGGTATTATCCGATTGGGTTAGAGACCAGCCACTACCAATAGCTCCTCCAGATCTATCGCCCCTAGCCCCCCAAGTGCTCCTCTGGAAGGTTCCATCCAAGAAATTGGCAGTCACCTGCATCCCACCCATCCTGTTTCCAGAAGTTGAAAAGCCGGTGAGAGTAGTTGCCTGGGAGGGGGCTACAGCTGTTCCTAGAAGGATAAATGTCGCCCCAAAGATGCGAGTTGAGTGGTTTTTAAACAAAAAGCTAGTCATAAAATTCATCGCTGCTATGAGGGTAGATGTTGAAGCTATAGATATCTTGAGATGCTATAGCTAAATAACTGTTCCAGAATTTCACGCCCAATGGAAAATAAGAGGATTCGGGCTTCTAGGCTATAGGTTGTAAGCTCTTATAAGCAGGTCGGTGGAAATAAACATTCTTTGTTTTAGTGATTGGGGATACTTGGATTAGGGATTGGGACTCCTTGCGCAGTCCCCAGTCCCTAGTCTCCAGTCCCCTTTCACGACAAGTTCTATTTAATTACGCCTAGCTGCTTAGTATTTTGAATTTTAGATTTTGGGTGAAAGGATTTTAACTCATCCCCCAACTGAAGTACAGGGGATTTTGCGAGAGTTTGTTGTTTATATTCTTTTACAAAAGTGATCTTGACGATACACTTAGCATGCCTTCAACGGATAACAAACAACAAACAACAGAGGAATTTGCATCATCTGAACAGGCAAGCTGCCGGTCCCACAAGAACTATGCTAAACATTAACTTGCAAGTTAAATACAATAGCAGATTAGCCCGTTGCCCCAAAACGATATGGCAAAATTCTTGCGGAATTCCTCAATGGCGATCGCTATTCTAAAGATGGGACTGGTGGTTCCTCTTTGACCCTGCGGATGGGTAGATTAGCAATCAATGCCGTTGCTCGTTGGTTACTCTCTAAGGAAAACTCTAACCCCTCGGTGTCGATTTCAACATAACGAGAGACGACTTCCAGGATTTCATTTCGCATCGACTCAATCATCTGAGGACTGAGATCAGCGCGATCGTGGGCGATTACCAGTTGGAGGCGGCGTTTGACTTCCGCTCGACTGTTGCGGGTACCTGTCCCAGGAAAAAGTCGTTCCAGAAGTTCGCTAATCATGGGCTTGGGGGGGTGGTGAATATGCACTACAGAGTTGAGGAATATCGAATGTTAAGTATCGGGTGATGAGTTGTTTGAAATTCAAAAACTCAAAGCTCAAAACTCAACTTCGGAACAAGCGGCGGATGCGGTTAATGATGTTGTCGTGTTCTGCCATTAGGTCGAGGAAGGGAATCTTCTCGCCTTCTAAGCGTCGAGCGATGTTGGTGATTGCGATTCCAGGAAGGGAAACATTGTCTGCTAATACTAAGGGTTCGCCTCGATTACTGGAAACAATGACACGCTCATCGTCGGGGATGACCCCGATTAAGGGGATGGCGAGTATTTCTTGAACATCCTGGACAGACATCATTTGCTCAGCTTGCACCATTGCCGGTTTCAGGCGGTTGACAATGAGGTGGATGCGCTTAATGCCTTGTGCTTCTAGTAAGCCAACAACCCGATCGGCGTCTCGCACAGCGGCAATTTCTGGCGTTGTGACAATTAAGGCTTCCTTCGCGGCAGCGATCGCATTTTGGAAGCCCATTTCAATCCCTGCTGGGCAGTCAACCAAGATATATTCGTACTTCTGGGCTAACGCACCTACTAGCTTTTTCATTTGGTCGGGGCTAACGGCTTCCTTCGTGCGGTTTTGGGCAGCGGGGAGCAGTACGACTCCCTCTTGCCGCTTGTCTTTCACCAAAGCCTGCTCTAAGCGGCATTGACCAGCCAGAACTTCAATGGCGGTGTAGACGACTCGATTTTCCAATCCCAACAACAAATCTAAGTTTCTCAGACCAAAATCTGCATCTACCAGGGCAACTTGACGACCCAAGCGAGCGATCGCCATTCCCAAATTAGCAGTAACAGTAGTTTTACCCACCCCTCCTTTACCGGAGGTGACGACAATAATGCGACTCATGAATTCAACGAAAAGTTGGTCTTAGAAAAATCAGTAGCTCTGGCGATACGAATCCCTTCCGGCGTCACGTAAGCCACTTCAGGATAAAATTGAGCGGGTGGGGTCTTGGGTGCCCTTGCTACAGCATCAGCAATCCGTAGCTGGGTTGGTTCCATTTGTAGTGCCATAATCCGACATTGTCGATTGCCACCAGCACCGGCATGAGCAACTCCCCTTAGACGCCCCCAGACGAAGATATCTCCTTGTGCGACCACTGCGCCGCCCGGATTTAAGTCTCCTAATATAACAATAGTGCCGGGATGACGAATCTCAACACCCGATCGCACTGTTATTTGCAAGTATAGGGGTTCTGCCAGTAACTCAGCAGGTTCTTGCGGACTTTGATTGAGGGAATAAGCTGGAGGTTCTTGTTCTACTGAGTAACCCGCAGCGGCAGCAGCAACCGCGGTTTGCCGTCGCGTCGTGTAAACCCGCACCAGCTTTAGCTGAACTTCCTCTAGGGCATCTGCGATCGCCTGAAGCTTCTGCCCATCCAACAATCGGTCTTGAGCCATCAGATGCACTATTGATTGTGCCGTAATAAAGCGATCGCCCGCATTGAGACGATGCTTTAGCTGCTGCCATA
>DATNQP010000337.1:0-9725 GCA_036703965.1 Leptolyngbyaceae cyanobacterium | reverse complement strand
TATTGCAAACCGTCATCCGTTCTTCCATGCTCATTGCCAGGAAGGTAGTACCAGCGAACTCATAAGCATAGCCAACGCCACCTTTCACGCCGAGGGTACGGATGATATGGAGGATGACATCTTTGGCATAAACGCCGGGAGGCAATTTACCATTGACTTCAATTTTGCGGACTTTAAGCTTTGACAGGGCAAGGGTTTGGGAGGCTAAGACATCACGGACTTGAGAGGTCCCGATGCCAAACGCGATCGCACCAAACGCCCCATGTGTTGAGGTATGAGAATCACCACAAGCTATAGTCATTCCGGGTTGAGTTAACCCCAGTTCGGGTGCAATCACATGGACGATTCCTTGACTGCCAGACCCGATGTTATAAAAGCGAATGCCGTGCTCTTTACAGCTTTTTTCCAAGAATTGCATCATCTCTTCTGCCAGGACATCGACAAAAGGACGTGCTTGGTTTTCTGTGGGAACGATATGGTCTACGGTTGCGACAGTGCGATCGGGATACAGTACCTTTAGTCCCCTCTCCCGCAGCATAGCAAAGGCTTGAGGACTGGTAACTTCGTGAATTAAGTGTAAACCAATAAATAGTTGAGTTTGACCAGAGGGCAAAATGCCTACGGTATGTGAGTCCCAAACTTTATCAAATAGTGTTCTAGCGCTCATCAGCTAAGGCAGTCATCTTGAATGCAGGGATGGTGACCAAGCACTTGTGGTCAAATGCTTGAGTCTTTTATTTTAAAGCGATCGCGCCTCATGCTCCCAACCCATACAAGTGCGATCGCTTTCAACATGCTTTTCTGCTGCGATCATTCCCACACAAGCCACCTCAGCTAAGAGATCAGTGAGTGCTCATTGTAGAGGTTATGGTAGTAACTGCCCCACTTCCAGCCGAACAAGGTAAAACCCGCTAAAATCGGTGTGACGATTGACGGGTAAAAGATTTTTAAATCAACAGAAGAGTAAAGCTAAAGCTATGTCTTCAGGCATTCAACCCTACAACCCAGGAGAACTCTCCAATAATCTCGATCAGCTTTCCACAGGCTTATCTCAGTATCTTGAATTTCTTGGACTACCCGCTGAATCTGTTCTTGTCGGAATTGGTGAACGACGAAAAGTCATTAATAATATGCAGTATATTGTGCCTGATCTCACAGAGAGCCAGCGCAAATCTGCTATGTACATATCAAAATTTGCAGCCGCATGTGTTGTTGGACTGTTTGATGCTGCGCTCAACTATCTCTGGGATGAAACTATTCGTAACCTTCGAGCAAAGATAGTACAATTCGATCTTGACTATTTTTACGATACTGCTATTACAGATCCCAATCAGCGTTCAAAATTTAAGGATGAGAATGATTTAGAGAAAATAGATGATTGGGTACTGGTAAGAGGTGGTCGAGAGACAGGAATTATTAGCGACCTTGGATATAGACATTTAGATTATGTTAGAGATATGCGTAATCACGCTAGTGCGGCTCATCCAAATCAGAATGAGCTAACAGGATTACAGCTAGCATCTTGGTTAGAAACTTGCATCAAGGAGGTTATCGGTAAAGAACCTGAAGGCTCTGCTATTGAGGTGAAAAAGCTCTTGCGAAGCTTGAGAGAAGAAAACCTTTCTAGCAATGATGTTCCTCCAATAGCAGCAGCAGTTGTGAGACTACCTGAAGATCTTGCACACTCTCTTCTCAGAACAAATTTTGGTATGTATACAGATCCCAAGTTGGATGCTGTTGTACGCAACAATATTCGTCTCATTGCTTCAGAAGTTTGGCAAGTCTGCTCAGAGGAGGCAAAGCATGAAACTGGATTGAAGCAGGCTTCTTTTTCAGTTAACGGCGAAGTTTCAAGAGCCAAGTTAGCTCGTGAATTCTTAACAAGAGTAAATGGACTAGCATATCTTCCCCCAGACACAAGAGCCGTTGAAATAACAACAGCTCTTGATGCTCTGTTAACTGCTCATAATGGTTGGGATAACTTTCATAATGAGCCAGCTCATGTGCAAATTTTAAAATCATTCATTCCTGCCAGCGGAAATGTACCTGATAGTGTTGCCAGGAAGTATGTCAAAGTTTTGACAATGTGTAAAATGGGAAATGGCTATGGAGTTTCTAATGCAGCAGAATCAGTTTATGATGATTTGATTAGTCGATGGCAAGATGTTCATATGGCGTTGTTTGTTCACTTAACGCACGACTCCGAGATAACATCTAGATTGCAGATGAATTCGTGTAACAGTAATTACCGAAAACTTGCAAAATGCCTTATCGATCAAGCCACTAATCCTAATGTGAAACTAGCTCTGGAATTTATCTCAAATTTTTCCCAATCTAAACTAGAGCAAATCAGACATGATTCTCGATTTCAGACAATATTGAAGACCGTGACGGTAAAAAAATAAGATTGTATAGAGTGGGCAATAATCACTTTATCACCTACTCAAATCGCACCCAAAATTGTAGTAGAGGCAGCTTTGATGACTGGACTAGAAGTTTTGCAGTCAGTTGAATTTATCAATCTGAAAGGAAAGCAAGTTGCTGTCTTAAATCTTGAAGATTGGCAAGCACTCATCGAATGGTTAGAGACATTAGAAGACGTACAAATTGCCCGGAAAGCGTTTGATGAGTTGAAAGCAGCAGGTGAAAATCGTCAGCGTGCCGGTTGGTTGAAATGGGATGATATAGATCAGGAGTTAGAGTGAGCGCCTACACAGTCTACATCACCCCTGATACATTTCAAAAAATCAAAAACCTTCCTGGCAATATACGGCAACGGGTTAGAAAAGCAATTGGTGATTTTGCAGATAATCCCCGTCCTTCTGACAGCAAAATGCTTGATGTCCCTAACTTTGAGCCTGAGTTAAGGCGACTGCGACTCGACAATTGGCGGATTGTCTATGCAATCACGGAAGCAGATAAAATCGTTGACGTATTAACTGTGCGTAAGCGTCCACCCTATGACTACGAAGATTTGAAGACATTGCTCGAAAATTTCGAGTAGCAATCATACCCTCCTATACTTGGATTACAGCAGCAACTCACTCCTGCATCAGCAATGGCTCAAGTTATCCCGGCAAATGAACTGACACTCTCGCAGGTTGAAGATCAATTTAATCTCCGGCAAGTGCTAGACGATCCAAGCTTCTTCCGCGAGTGGCAGGATGATTTGCTTGAGTTGAGCGAGTCTGAAATGCAAGCTTTAAATCGGGTGAAGACTGAGTTTCTCTATCTGTACAAGTACCCGATGTTAGAAGACTTAGTCAAAATGGTCGTACTGTCGCCCCTGCTGTCCCTAGCAGGATTTTACCGTCCTCCCATCCGTCCGGTTTGAAAAACGGGTAGATGTAACACTGAACGAGGGGGAGAAGACTGTTTGGGGACGTATAGATATTCTGCTGTTGCAGCGACAAGTTTGGGTGGCAGTCATTGAGTCGAAGTAAGCAGGATTTTCCCTGAAGGATGCAACAGGGCAAACTCTGTTTTACATGATGACGAATCCTAATGCTGAACAACCAACCTTCGGACTTGTCACAAATGGCAGTCATTTTATGTTCATCAAACTCTTACAGAATGAGCTAGCTCAATATGCCTTTTCAACTGAATTCTCCTTGTTTCGAGAGAATGAGCTATACCATGTTTTAAGGATTTTGAAGCGGTTTGCTGAGGTGGTGACAAAATAGCGATCGCATTTACAATCCTGAACATCCATGACTCAAAAAGAACCCGGATTAGCTCGCTCTCTATTTTTTTCTTTCTTATCTACTTATAAGCCCAGGCGGGATAATGCCATTAGCGATGAATGGCAGTCTCATGTGCTACCTCATAGTCCTATTAAAGAACTAGCACCCAATCTCTGGCACGTCACTGGTGTTTTGGAAAATGTAGTCCCTCCTCGTGAAATGGTGCTGTATCGGTTGCCGGATTCTCACCTATTGATTCATAGTGCGATCGCGTTAGATGAAAAAGCAATGGCACAGCTGGAGGCATTGGGAACACCTAAAATTATGGTCGTGCCTAATCGCATCCACCGACTCGATGCTGCCGTTTATAAACAGCGGTATCCCCAGCTTTTAGTGGTTTGTCCCGCCATAGCAAAGCCTTATGTCGAAGAAGTTGTACAAGTAGATGGTATTGCAGAGGAAGTCCTCCCAAGCTATGGGATTACGTGTCATAAACCTGCTGGTATCCAGGAGCAAGAACTCGTTTATGAATTGCCGCTACTAACAGGAAAGGCATTGGTATTTACGGATATTTTGTTTAACTTAACCGATGCATATTTACAACAACATAGTCCCTCACGAGGATTTGTTTTTGGTTGGCTTGGAGCCAGTGGCTACTTTGGAATTACATGCTTTGGCAAATGGTTTTTTCTGAGAGATCGTGATACCTATCGAAAGTGGTTAGAAGAACTGGCAGATAGTCTGCCTGACTTGCGTGTGATTTGTGTCGCGCATGGTAGCCCAATCACAACAGATTGTACCCAACGTTTGCAGGAGGCAGCAAAGCGGCTGACACCCCACTTTGCGCGATCGCAAAATATCTTGCAAGGTTAGAAGCTTAGTAGGGGAAGGTCATCAGCGGTTGCTCATCCAGCTGATTGGGGCTGCCTTAGAGGAATCTCAATCCAAAACTCAGTTCCCTGTCCCGGCTGCGAAAAACACTCAAAAATACCGCCATGTTTTTCCACTACAATTTGATAACTAATGGAAAGACCCAGACCCGTTCCTTTGCCGATGGGCTTTGTTGTGAAAAAGGGGTCAAAGATTTGGGATTGTAGCGCTTTGGGCATTCCAGGACCATTATCAGCAATCCGAATAACAACGTGTTCGCTAGAGGTGTTTTCCTTGGCAGGAGAAGGGAGCAATTGGTTTTTCTCAAGTGGGTCAGAACCTTCTGCCTGTGTTCCTTTCTCCTCAATGCTTACTTTCTTCACGCTTGTGTAGATGGTAATCTGACTATGACAAGCTTCAATTTTCTCTGATGTCCGGATGGCATTGTACTCCTCTAGGGCGTCAATCGCGTTACTCAAGACATTCATAAATACCTGATTGAGCTGACTGGCATAGCACTCAACTAAGGGTAATTCACCATAGTTTTTAACAACCTCGATATTAGGCTGATTGGGTTTAACTTTCAGTCGATGTTGCAAAATCAACAGCGTACTGTCTAGCCCCTCGTGAATGTCAACAAGCTTCATGTCAGATTGATCGAGGCGGGAGAAATTTCGTAGCGACAGCACCAGCTTGCGGATACGGTCAGCTCCAACTTTTAAGGAAGCCAAGATTTTCGGTAAATCTTCGTCCACAAAATCTAAGTCAATTTCATCGGCTTGCTCAGCAATCTCTGCAACTGGATTAGGATAATGCTTTTGATAGAGGTGTAGCAGATTGAGCAAATCATGAGCATACTGACTCGTGTAGGAGAGGTTCCCGTAGATAAAGTTGACGGGGTTGTTGATTTCGTGAGCAATACCGGCAACCAAATGCCCCAAACTTGACATTTTTTCGGTCTGAATCAGCTGAGTCTGGGTTTGCTTGAGATTCTCAAATGCGATCGCCAGTTGTTCTGCCTGCTGCTGGGTTTGAGTCAGTAATTCCGCCTGCTGTAGGGCAACACCCAAGTGAGCTGCAATCTGAGTGACAAAATTAATTTCGGAGCTGTCCCACTGCCGTGGTGCTGTGCATTGATGGATACAGAGTAATCCCCAAAGCTTGTCGCCTTTTAACAGTGGCACTACTAAGTTGGCTCGGACTTGAAATTGCGCCAAAATCTTAATATGACAACCACTTAAACCGGCATTGTAAATATCATCAACCGCCTGAACTCGACCTTGATGATATTTCTCGGCATACTGCTTACGAAAACACCCATCCTGGATTTTTGAATTGATTGCCCAAGGCAAACCCGGTTGAACATCTTCAGAGATGAACTCTCCCTGATCGTAGCCAGAGTCAGGAGCAAAGCGAAATACTCCTACTCGGTCAGCACAGAGCAACCGCCTGAGTTCTGTCGTTGTTGCCTTGAAGATTGTATTGACATCAAGAGATTCTCGAATTTTTGTAATCACCCCAAACAACGCTTGCTGTTGTTTGGCGAAGGTCGAGAGTTGTTGGGCTTGGGCTGTTGCTGTGGCAGCCGTAGTTCGGCTCTGTTCGTAAAGTTCGGCTTGCTGAATTGCCACGGCGGCTTGGTCAGCCAACTGTTGTAGCAGCTCAATCTCAGATGCCTGCCAGTTTCGGGGAGCTTTACACTCTTGGGCAATCAAAAGTCCCCATAGAGATTGCCTCTTCTTCTTCTTCCTGAGGGTTTTATAACGGGAGACATCGTTTGAATGATGGTTGCCCAATCCAATTGGGACAATCAGAGCTGCCTGGATTTGGAAATGAGTCAAGAATTCTCGATGCTCAGGCGTAAGGTTTGCTTGGGAGACATCGTTAATCACTCGCACTTCGCCTGTTTTGTACAGTTGAAGTGGCGCGTCTGGAAAGTACCCTTGAGGATCGCTCACGCCTAAAATAGACAACGAGTCACCCTTGATAGATTCGACAATTACTTTCCCCTGGGAATCAAAGCTGGCAGGTGGCAGGTTTGAAGGTTGCGGGTTTGAACGTTGTAGGCTAGGAGGCTGTAGGTTTGATGGCGTTGGCGTTGGCGTTAGCGTTAGCGTTAGCGTTAGCGAAGCGTTAGCGACGTTAGGAGCGTCAGCGTTAGCGATGTTAGAAGCATCACCTTCAACGTCCAAGCTTTCAACCTTCAACTCTTCAGAATCTGTAAATTGGTAAATCACCACCCGGTCTGTGCTAATCAGGTTCCGGACTTCTCGCACAATAGTTTGCAGCGTTGTTTTTAGATCAAGGGTGCTACGGATTTGGTTGGTGACGCGCTGGAAAGCACGCCCCTGCTCTAATGACTGTTGTAACTTGGCGGTGCGCTCCTTAACTTGTCGCTCCAGGTTATTGTTGAGGGATTGCACTAGGGAGTACAGTTTATACTGCTCAATTGCCATCGCAAAGTGATGACCTAAGGCAAGCGCTAGTTCAATGTCATCAGTTGTCCAAGCTTGTGCTTGACCCCGCTTCAACTCACGCCACACTTCAAAAGACTGGCGGGGAAGTTGTTGTTTTGTGCTGGTGTCAAAGCGTCCTGCCCACCGGGTTTCTGTATCAACTTGGTTGCGAAAGATGCTGAGGTAACCGAGGAGTGCGGAACGATAATACAAAGGCAAAACTAGCAAACCCCGAATTGGCGTAGATTTGAAGGCTGGGGTGAGGACACGTAAGGCTGGAGTTTTATATAAGTCGGTAATGATTAGCAGCTCTCGACCAGCTGATTGAGAGTTGATGCTTTCCTCATATTTGAAGGAAGCCCACCGTTGCCAGACTGGATGTTGTTCGATTAAGCTCCCTTTTTTTTCGTCGAGGGGTGTGGGTTGAGTACCGCAAATAAACAACTCGGCAGCATCATCGGTTTTGTAAGGGGCGATGTAGAGTCTGCCGCCGCAACCTTCGAGGGCAGCGACGCTTTCTTCCAGAGCGGCTTGCAGCTCAATAGTAGGTAAGGAATGCAACAGGGTAGATACCCAGTTAATCGTTGCTTCTGTAAAATGCCGTTGACGCGCCTGAGCCAAAAGACTGGATTGAGCGATCGCAATTGAAACTTGATCGACTACCCATTGCAAAATTTCCAGTTCCTGTGGTGAAATCGAACGCGGTGTTGCGTGATGAGACACCAATAGTCCCCAGAGTCGCTCCTTGGTGTTCTGGTGCTGGACATCATAATGTACAATCGGCAGCACCAGTGAAGACTCGACGCCCATTGCCTTAAGATAGGCTGCATGGCACGGGTCTAGGGGGCGATAGTGGATTTCCTCAAGCGCTGAGCCTTCACCATTATTAGAAGAATCAGCTGGCGATAGACCGATCTGCCCAGCGGAAACATCTACAATTGAACGCAGACGCACCTGGAGATATAGTTGACGGGCTTTTTCAGGAATGTCATCTGCTGGAAAGTTTAGCCCTTGCAGAGAGGGAAGGCGATTATCTTGAATTGATTCAGCAATCACTTCTCCACTGCCAGACTCATGAAACCGGTAAACCATGACCCGGTCAGTTCCCAGCAATGAACGGATTTCGGCAACAGTTGTTGTTAAAATCTCTTGTAATTCCAGAGATTGACGAATCCGGTTAGTGATTCGGCGCAGTAAATCTTCCTGGTTGAGTTCTGGCTGTATCACTGTCGTACTCTCACTCTCAATAATATTTTTTCCCTTTTTTAGGCACCCAATCTATAACTTTGTATGACTATTACCTGCCCAGAGTATTGTGTAACTCCAAAGCAGGCTAGGACATATGTCAAAACATGAAATTTCATCAAACTTAAACTAGAGCATGCTCTGTTCGGATTTTTCAACAGATGAAAAAAGAGTAAAGTGTTTCAACTTTGTCTTTTTTGCTTTGTTGTAACACAGCTAATAGGCTCATCGCCTTGCTGATATTTCAACAGCACTTACAGAAGTAATGTGCTCCCTGGAACGGTTTCAAACAAGAAGAGGCGGTATTATTACCAATTTTAATAGTGGAACCTGCTGCGTGCCTGATTACTCAGACGGTTTACACAGGAAAAAGTCCCTGGCTACTTTCTGGCTAAGCGCTGCCGAACTTCTTGACGAACATTCATGAGAATTTCACCCAGTTGATTCTGACCTGTTTTATCTTGACCACAGCCCCAGTAGTAATCGGTAGGAGAGTCTTCGACAATCAGCTCGTCGCCAGTGTCCAGAAGAATTGCTTGAATATCGGTATGGGTGAGAAACTTCGTGAGAACGCCTTGCCACATTACTTGCCGTTTCACCTGCTCCCAGTCAGGACGCAGTTTGCGGGTGCGATCGCGTCCTAGTGTTGCGGCTTCCATCGGCGTTTGAGTCTGTCGAATCACGGCGATTAATCTTTCATTCTCAGTACCAACAAATTTTTGGGCTTGATAGTAATGCTCCACAGTTTGCCAGTATGAACCCTCTACCTGAATTGGATGGGGGGAGAAGTTGGAAAAGCAGCCGTAAGGGTCGCTAACTTTATAAAAATAAATCGTCATGTCAAAATTTCCGCTGTGCAGAAAGTCTTTCTAAACGCTTAGAGATGATGCGTCTGCCCTATGCTCTGGGTGCGGCAATCTTGACAAACATTCTAGAATACCCTATTGTGAGAGAGAATTTTCAAGTGGGTAGCCTAATCTTATCTGGCTTAACTAATCATTTCAGTAAGTCAAAAGCCAGATCAGGAGCGGAGGAACCAAATTTTGGGGCGAATCTCAAATTTGAGAGAGACACCTTCCAGTCTTAGCCCGTCAGCTAACTCCGTCGGCAATGGGAGGAGCACCATAGACGAAAGCTTACTACAAGCCGTTGTCCTTGGGGGTCTCCTCAGCAGATGTCACTCTAACGCTAGTTAAGTGGCTATCTGTTGCATGATCCACACCTCGTAAACCGTTACAGATCAATGGAGGTTAGGGCGATGAATTACAAAAACTGGAGTCTGCTTCCGAAAAAAGAGTTGAATGGCATTGCTGTTGACTATACTGACCCGGATGGGCAAGTGTACACTGCGCCGTTCTGTTTTTACACTCTTGAGGAGGCATTGAACTACGGCAAGATGTGCATTGACCAATCAATCCGTTCAAGGACAGGGAAAGGGGTCCAGGAACTTCAACAAAGGGTTATAGGTTAG
>DATNQP010000336.1:0-7606 GCA_036703965.1 Leptolyngbyaceae cyanobacterium | reverse complement strand
TCTTTGGCGATTGAATCACGCGATCGCAAACAAGCAGAATTAGCCCTGGCAGAGAGTCAGCGTACCCTCTTGACATTGATGAGCAACATACCGGGTATTGCTTACCGGGGTCTGAATGACCGAGACTGGACGATGCTCTTTATTAGCGAAGGCTGCTATAACCTGACCGGTTATCCCGCTGAGGCATTCACTACCCAAAAAACACTCACCTACAATCAACTGATTCACCCTGAAGACCGAGAACCCGTATGGAATGAAGTGCAAGCTGCCCTTGCAAATAGCTGTTCCTTCCAGATTACATACCGAATTATTACGGCAACAGGGGAGTTGAAGTGGGTATGGGAGCAAGGTCGGGGAATTTTCAACCCGGATGGAGAGTTACTGCACCTGGAAGGCTTGATCACCGATATTACGGCTCGCCTACAAGCTGAAGAAGCCTTGCGTCAGAGTGAAGAACGCTGGCAACTAGCTGTGCGGGGCAGCAAGGACGGCATTTTTGATTTAAACTTCCAAACTGGAGAGGTCTTTTTCTCTAGTCAGTGGAAAGCAATCCTAGGGTATGAAGACCATGAAATCAGCAACAGCAATGAGGAATGGCGCAGCCGCATCCATCCTGATGATTATGAGCGGGTGATGGCTGCAAGTAAAGCTCACCTAGCGCAACAAACCCCCTATTTCCACGAAGAGTATCGGTTGCGCTGCAAGGACGGCAGCTATAAATGGATTCTCGATCGGGCGCAAGCGCTCTGGGATGAAATAGGCAATCCCTTGCGGATGGTTGGCTCCCATACCGATATCACTGATCGCAAACAAGCAGAAGAAGCTCTACACCAGAGTGAAGGACGCTGGCAACTCGCCCTACGTGGCACAGGGGACGGCATCTTTGACTGGACTGTTACTACTGGGGAAGTGTTTGCTTCGCCTCGTTTGCTAGAAATGCTTGGCTATACAGAGCAGGAACTTGCCTACAGCTTTGACACTTGGCGCAGTCTTGTCCATCCAGAGGATATTGACCTGGCTTTAGCCGCATTGCAAGCACATCTTGAAGACAAGACCCCACTCTACACTGTTGAGTCTCGCATGCGCTGCAAAGACGGAAGTTATAAATGGATTTTGGCACGGGGACAAGCCCAATGGGACGAAAGCGGACAGCCTGTGCGGATGCTGGGTTCTCATCAGGATATCAGTGATCGCAAACAAGCCGAAGAAGAAGTCCAACTCTTGTTAACGATTTCTCAGGCAATTAGTGCAGCGCCAGATTTTGATACTGCCCTGGAAGTTGCCTTAGAGCAGGTGTGCAAAACCACCGGTTGGATTTATGGCGAAGCCTGGATTCCCACAATCGATGAGTCAGCCTTAGTATGCAGTCCCCGTTGGTATTGTCAAGGCACGGGAATTGACCCAACCGTGGCGGCGGCGATTGAGCGTTTCCGAGAATACAGCGAAGTTCTCACTTTTTTGCCGGGCGAAGAGATACCCGGACAAATCTGGTCAACTCAACAATTCCAGTGGGTTGCCCAGCTGAGCGAGATTGAAGATGTTCTCCTGAGACTGGAACTGGCGACAGAATGCGGCTTAAAAGCTGCATTCGGTGTCCCAATCGTCGCTATTGAGAACACTGATCAGCAGACAGAGGAGCAGACTGGTTATTTGCTCAGTTCCCCATCTCCAGTTTTAGCGGTGCTAGTGTTCTTCACCCTCTCAACCCGCTGTGAGGACAAGCGGTTGAGGGAGTTAGTAAACGCCTTGGCTGCTCAGTTGGGGAAGGTGCTGCAACAAAAGAAAGTGCAAGCAGAAATGAAGACACTGTTTGCGGCGATGACGGATGTGGTTACTGTTAGGGATGTTTCTGGACGGTGTCTCAATGTCATCCCAACTAATACAGGGAATTTCTACAAACCCCCAGCCGCAATGATTGGTAGAAAACTCCATGACGATCTACCGTCCGAGCAAGCCGGTTTGATTCTCAAGGGCATCCTAGAGGCAGTATCGACGCAGAAAACTGTCGCGATTGAATATTGCCTGCCGATGGGAGGACGGGATGTTTGGTTGGCAGAGACGATTTCTCCCCTTAATGAAGAAATAGCGATTCTGGTAGCACGGGATATCAGCGATCGCAAGCAAACTGACGAAGCACTCCGTTTAGAACAAGAAAAGTCAGAACGGTTATTACGCAATATTTTGCCCGAGGAGATTGCCAACCAGCTCAAACAAAACCAAGGGGCGATTGCTGAACAATTTAATGAGGTTACGATCTTGTTTGCCGATCTTGTCGGTTTTACGCCCCTCTCAGCCCGCTTAACACCGATTGAACTGGTTAACTTACTCAATGAGATTTTTTCTACCTTTGATGAGCTAGCCCAACAGTTGGGATTAGAAAAAATCAAGACCATTGGCGATGCCTACATGGTAGCTGCTGGGTTGCCTATACCGAGAGCAGATCATGCCGAAGCGATCGCGCAAATGGGCTTAGCGATGCAAGCAGCGGTTGACCGCTTCCAATCTAAGCAAGGTGAAAACATTCAAATCCGCATTGGCATCAATACAGGCATTGTCGTCGCTGGAGTCATTGGCACGAGGAAATTTATCTATGATCTGTGGGGCGATGCCGTCAATGTTGCCTCACGCATGGAATCGTCTGGTCAACCCGGAAGCATTCAGGTAACAGCAGCCACCTATGAGCGATTGAAGGATAAATATGTGTTTGAGAAGCGAGGAACTATTAAAGTCAAGGGGAAGGGAGAAATGGTGACCTATTGGCTGATTGGTTCCCAGACAAGTACAGGGAATTAGAATACTCCAAATTAGGTCACGAATTACATCACGAATTTGGAAATTTCTCGACGTAAGCATTAGCTTGAAGCGTCAACTTACCCTTTTGCACATCCAGCCCCTTGAGGCGAAGCGACATTCCTTCTAGTTCAAAGTTGCGTAAGTTCAAGAGTTCGCCTGCCCTCTCTAACAAGGCAGCCGTGAGTTCTGGTGATACCTCTTGACCCTCAGCGTACTGAACTTCGTCTAGTGATACTTGTTCTCCACCAGCACTCATGCGGGGTACGGTAGTGAAGGAAACTTGCTTAGTCTCGCCTGTTTTGCTCAGAAGAATTTCAGCGTTGAGTGCAATCTTTCCATCACCCGGTAGACGAAATTGCACCTGACGTGTGTCGATTGTCATGGCTTGACCATTCACATTCACGTCTAAGTTTTGAAGCTTGTCATGGATATACTCAGAGTTGAATGCCCGCTCCATATCTTGTTCTGCTAGAACAACATGAGCGTCTGCCTCTGTTGGACGGGTCAGTTCAATTTTTCCGAATGCGGCACTAAGGGGATTGATGGCAATGCTGTTGGTTTTGACCTCCAATTCCTCAGCACGCAGGTCTTTCTGCATTACCAGACCTTGGCCTTCAATCTTGACGGATTCTAATTCTCCTTGAAGAAGCTTGCCTGGATCAGTGCGAATATCAACTTCTAGGTTTTCTACTTCATCAAGTTGGGTAGATAAGCCAATTTCTACGGCTTTACTCAGTGCTTGTTCACCGAAATCTGGTTGGTCTAGTGCCACTGCTGCATCTCCTGTCATCTATTCTTGACACAATCTAGGCGATCGCACTGGATGAGTAAATCTACCTGATGGCATAAGCGAATTGACGTACTCCCCTGTCTGAAGACGAGGGGATTCTCAAAAGATGTTACGAGGCGGTCTTAAGACACGCCTCTCCACCTTTCTTCTTGCTTCTTGGATTCTTAACTAGACGGTTTCCCGTCCCCGTCAGACCATCTCCACAAGCATTTTCTTTTACGTCCAGGATGCGTCCCACCCCAGACACTCCGCGATTGCGAATAATTTGAGCAGCAGATACATCGCGATGAACCGTATAACCACATTCAGGACAAGCATGAACCCTTTCTTTAAGATCTTTCTTGCCAGTATGAGCATCGCATTGAGGGCAAACTTGCGACGTGTAATCCTTATTAACCTTGGCAAAATACACACCACGCTTCCAACATACCCATTGCACAATGTTGAGGAACTCTCCAAAGCCAGCATCTAAAGTATGCTTGCCCAGCATCCCTTTTGCCCATACTCGAAAGTCGATATCCTCAACGAACATCATTCCAGCACCGTCACATAGCGAGTTCGCCAACTTGAAGTGCCAGTCTTTCCGAGTATCAGTGATGCGTTGATGTAACCGCGCAATCTTCTGAACGAGCTTGTGCCGATTATTTGACCCTTTTTGCTTAGTTTTGAGTCTGCGCTGCAGCAATTTCAGCTTCCTATGCAACGAACTTAAGAATCGAGGTCTGTTTACCACATCCCCATCAGATGTTGCGACAAACTTATCCAGCCCCAAATCAATGCCAACTGGATGACCATGAGGCATAACATCGGGTACAGAGACATCACATTCCAGTATCAACATCACAAAATATCCAGATGCCTTGCGGACAATCCGAGCCTGTTTAACAACAAACTCGTCTGGAATTTCTCGTGATTTGACATATTCGAGCCATCCCAGTTGAGGCAACTTAACTTGGTTGCCCCGCAGTAATTGACCTTTCCCTAGTTGTGGGTACACGAATGAGCGCATTCGGTATCGATTCTTGAACCGAGGAAAACCCTTCCCTTTACGCCTCATGTCAACAAAGGCAGTTTCCAATTTCTTCAGAACCTGCTGCAAGGCTTGAGCATTGACCGTTGCTAGCTCTGGAAATTCGGCTTTTGCCTTCGTTAACGACTTGCATTGATTTGCATAGTTGGGATACGGCGCATCGGCTGGAATGATGTACTCTCCAGAAATTGAACAGGCTAAAGCGTGACACTTGCGAGAATTTATCCAATCCTTGCGTTCACGCAGGGCAAAGTTCCAGACTTTCTGACACACACTCAGAGTGTGTTCGATAAGCTGAACCTGTTTTTGTGTTGGGATTGCTTTGAATTCGTAGGTCAGATTTAACACGTTCGCTTTACCACCTACAAAATCATACCTCAATTTTTAGGGGCAGTGGATATGAAGGGATTAATCCTTTCGTCACTTTCATCCACCGACTGAAGTACGGTGGCTCTCAGCTTTTAGGATGTCTTGGTAGGAGGCAGGGGCAGGGAAGCAGGGGAGGGGCAGGGGGAGTAGGGAACTCCCCAGATTCTCTCTATCCTGGCTGCTGAAAGATTACCAGCCCCATGTGCCAGCCCCACCCTTGAAGGGTCCCACAATGTCCTTAGTAATCCAACCGCCATAGAAATTTCCAGGCTGTGGCTGTACTTGTTCGCCGTCAACGTAACAGACATCCATCAAATGGGGATAGAAAGCTAAATAGTCTTTGATAGAAGCAAAGTTTTGTGTAGGGCTGGGATAAGCCCAAGCCGCATTAGCCGCCTGTTTGTCTCCAACGACGACGGTATAGTAAATCGCCTGACCCTTCCACTCACAAAAGGACCCTTGAGTTGTTCTTACTAAATATTCCATCTTGAGGTCTTCAGGAGGAAGGTAGTAGACGGGTGGGTGGCTGGTTTCTAGTACACGCTTAGCCCGATGGGTATCTGCGATCGCAACACCATTGAAAACAATCTGGATATGCTTGGGTGAATCCTCTAGGCGAGGTGGACGCGGATAATCCCAGACAGACTCTTGACCCGGTTCTGGTTCAATGTGGCGACTCGTCACGCTAATCAGTTCTCCTGCTTGCATCACACAGCCTATTTTAAATGTGTTGTTATCGGCTTTGCCGCTGCCTCATGCGCGATCGCCCATGATGACCAAGTCAGTTGAGCAACATCTGACTTTCAGTATAGGTAGCTCCCTAACCCCGCAGAGAATAATAAAACTGGAGGCATCGTAATGTTGCTTTGAAGGTTGGTCACAGGTTTAGCAGTTAATGGAAATTGAATCCCTTTCTATTACTATTAGTTTGTTTTTAATTGCAGTCGTGGTCATTGCCTTCGCCGGAACTAAGATGGCAAGACTTGCAGACGACTTGGCAGACGCCACAGGACTGGGTGAAGCGTTCGTCGGTGCCTTGTTTTTGGGTGGTAGTACCTCTTTAGCGGGAATTGTTACTTCTATAACAGCTGCGGCGAATAATCATCCAGAACTCGCCGTCAGCAATGCATTGGGTGGAATCGCGGCTCAAACCGTGTTTTTGGGGGTTGCAGATATGGTTTATCGCAAAGCCAACCTGGAACATGCGGCTGCCTCTGTTGCTACTCTGATGCAGGCAACCCTTTTAGTGACACTCTTGGCAATTCCCTTAATGGCGATGGCTGGCCCAGAAGTGAGTGTGTGGGGAATTCATCCAGCATCCTTAATCATTCCAGTTGCCTATTTTTTTGGGTTGCGTCTGGTATCTGAGGCTCAGACAAAGCCAATGTGGAACCCACAGCGGACGGCTGAAACGCTGATTGAGCAACCGGCGGTAGATGAATCTGAGCTACCCGAATTGACCAGTATGTGGTTACAGTTTGCGGCTTTAGCTGTGACTGTAGCGATCGCCGGTTACTGTGTCGGCAATGCTGGCGTCTCTATCTGTATTCACACTGGTCTTTCCGAATCCCTCGTCGGTGGTCTGTTTACAGCACTATCCACTTCGCTACCCGAACTTGTAACGACGATTGCGGCAGTGCGTCAGGGAGCGCTAACCCTGGCTGTGGGGGGTTCTATTGGTGGTAGTAGCTTTGATGTATTGGTGTTAGCTTTCTCTGACTTAGCTTATCGGCATGGTTCAATTTATCATGCTTTGGCAACTCGACAGGTTTTCGTTGTAGCGCTAACTATCCTGATGACTGGCATCCTGTTGTTAGGTTTACTGCGGCGGGAGAAGCATGGGATTGGGAATATCGGCTTTGAGAGTGTTTTGGTTCTGATTTTGTATTTCGGTGGATTTTCTCTAATGTTTTTCCGAAGCTAGGCAAGCCTTGTTTTGATGTTTTGATTGTTGCCTTTTCCTAAGATTAGGGATTAGGGATGGAACCCCTTACTCAGTCCCCAGCCCCCAGTCCCTACTCCCCAGTCCCCAAAACGACAAGTTGTGTGTGATTACGCCTAGCTGCTTATTTTTTTTGTCTAGAAATTGTTATATAGCAGTCGCCAAGGCAATTAGGACTCTCGCCAAATACTGAAACCTTAATCCCTCAATCTTTTCCCTTCTGCCTTCTGCCCTATGCCCTCTGCCTTTTGCTATAATAGAAGTTAATAGATCATATAGCCTTATTAAAAATACCTTTTGACATTGGGATAGTAATTTGGAGTTTCTCTCCTTGTGCCTTCAGTTGTTTTTCTGAATGGCTTAATTAAGCCCACATTCCACAGCTTCTAGGTCAGCTTTCATATTTTTCGCCTTAAAGGAGCCAGAAATTTTTGCAAAGCAAAAATTTCTGGCTTTTTACGCCAAACTTCTCACCTCTGAGGCGATTCTCAATTAGTTATTACTAATTGAGGCAAAATCTCAGGCGGTATTGATGTGATCCTCATAAGCTGTTATGCATTTAAACTGTGATAAGAGCATCGCCCTTATTTTTAATTTTCCGTCCCCATTTAATAACTAACTCTCCTTCGTTTAAAAGATGATGCAATAAATATTCCAGTTCTTCAATTGATTTAAACAGTCG